>DASSJP010000122.1:0-3925 GCA_035691165.1 Rubrobacter sp. | reverse complement strand
TAGAGGCCTGCGCCCGCAGCACGAAGACGAAGAAAAGGGAGACGAGGAACGCGCAGAGGAAGACGAAGACCGCCGCCGCGTTGCCCAGTCCGAAGTTGATCTGGCTGAGCATCACGTTCCGGTAGACGTAGGTGGAGAGGGAGGTCAGGCTCTGGTCCCCAAGCACCCTGAAGAGGTCGAAGACGCGGAATGCATCGAGAAGCCGGAGGAGCAAGACGACCAGAAGAGCGGGCTTCAGGAGCGGCAGGGTTATCCCGAAAAAGCGCTGCATCGCACCAGCACCGTCAACGCGGGCAGCCTCGTAGAGATCCTCCGGTATCGTCCTCAAGGCGGCCAGGAGCAAGAGCGCCACGAACGGCGCAGTACGCCAGGCATCGACGAGCACGGCCACCGAGAGCAGGGCGCCGTGATCGACCAGCAACAACTCGGGATTCCCGAACCCCAAGGCTTCTGCGGCGCTGCTCAGGGGGCCGATCCCACTGAAGAGCGCGAGCCGCCCAAACGTTGCCACGACCACAGGCGGGAAGACCCAGGGCAAGAACACGACCGCCGCCACCGCTCCCCGGCCCCGGAAGGGCCTCGATAGCACAAGAGCGATGCAAAATCCCGCAAGGAAGGAGATCCCCACGCTGGTCGCGGTGAACAGGAGGGTCGTCAGGAACGCTTCGGTGAAGTGCGGGTCCTCCAGCATCCGGGAGTAGTTCTCTAGCCCGACGTACTCCCCGGCCAGGTTGGGTAGAACCCTCCTGAAACCGTAGTAGGTGGCGAATGCCAGTGGGTAGGCGACGATCGCCAGGATCGCCAACAGTGCGGGGAAGGCCATCCAGTACCCCGACCCGGTTCCTCTCATAATCTTCCCGATACGGCCAACGTCCATCTTGCGGATCGCCTTCCCGACGCTCTGCGTGCCACCCCACATTATGGCCCTACAAGATCCCGTTGATGCCGCGTAATCTCCGATTCAATCTGAGGGAAAGAAGCATGTTCTCTGCTGCCTCGGGAAGCAATTGGCTGTGGTTTCAGAATCATGCATCCGGCCAAGCATCCGAATAATGCACAGAACGTGGCGGACCGGCACACATGGAGCCCCGATTGACACGATGTAGCGATTTTAATACTATGCGTTGCAAGGGAAGGTAGCCAGAGGAGGAGGAAATTGCATGGCTGAAGCATCGGAGCAGCGTGGAAGCTGGACGACCGAGTTACCGAGCAAATACCTGCCGCCGGTACAGTATAGGGATCTCCCGGACCCTAAGCCGCTAAGGAAATATATAGGCGCGAGCGTGATCCTGCTCGCCACGGCGCTCGGCTCCGGCGAGTTGTTGATCTGGCCGTACATCACGACGCAGGCGGGGGTGGGTCTTCTCTGGCTCGCGTTCGTCGGGTTCTCGGCGCAGTACTTCCTGAACATGGAGATCGAACGCTACACCCTGGCAACCGGCGAGACCGCCGTCACAGGCTTCACGAGGATGTGGAAATGGTGGGGCGTGGTCTTCGTTCTACTGGCGATCCTGCCGAACACCTTCCCAGGCTGGGCGACGAGCGCCGCCACGATGTTCACCTACTTCGTGGGGATAGACGAGTCGAACTACACCATCATCGCAACCATAGCCCTCCTCGCGATTGCCCTGGCGGTGACGCTTTCGCCGGTGATCTACAACACCCTGGAGAAGGTCGAGGGCGTGCTCGTAGTGATCATACTGGTGTTTATGGTGTTTGCCATAATCATCGCCACCGACGTATCTTCCTGGGCTGGCATTATCACGAAGGCTCCTGCAGGCGCGGCGAACCTGCCGCGGTATATAACGGAGATCGGGGTCACTGCCATATTCGGGGCCGTCGTCTTCGCCGGGGCAGGCGGTTGCAACAACCTCGTCCAGAGCAACTACATCAGGGATAAAGGTATGGGCATGGGGGAGCGCATCCCCCGCATCGTCTCCCCGATCACAGGCGAGGAGGAGGCGGCACCGTCGCTCGGATATATGTTCCCGACGGACGAAGCGAACATGCGCCGCTGGAAGGGCTGGTGGAAGGTTGCTAACCAGGAGCAGTTCCTGACCTTCTACATCCTCGGCCTTCTGACGCTCATCGGCCTGTCCGTGCTTGTAAACTCGACCCTTGGCCTCTCAAGTACTGCCACCGACGACATCTCGTTCGTCCAGAAGGAGGGCGCGGTCCTGGGAGAGCAAATAGGGACCTGGTTCAAGTACTTCTTCTATGTATCAGGCTTCGCCGTCCTCCTCTCGACCAACGTAGGCGTCGTAGACTACGTCTCCCGGCTGACGGGCGACTCGCTGAAGGTGTCCTTCCTGCGGGACAGCACCTTCTGGAGCGAGAGCAAGCTCTACATCACGACCGTCTGGCTCCTGTGCATCGTTGGCGCAGCCATCATATGGACGGGCATCGAGCCTCTCGGGCTCCTGGTCATCTCCGCAACCGGAGGCGGGTTCGCGATGTTCTTCTACTCGGGCCTCCTGATACGGCTCAACACCAAGCACCTGCCTGGGTCTATCAAGCTGGGCAGCTGGCGGCTTGTGTTCATGGTCCTGGCGTTCTTGCTCTACGCCAGCTTCGCGCTCTACATCATCTTCCAGATGATCACCCAGGGGCCGAGCTCGTTCGCTTAGGGAGACGGGTGGTCGAGTGGATGGTCGGCCTGGATGTTTAAACGGCTCCGGCTGACCATCCTTCTGACCATGGTGATCTTCTGTGTCCTGATCACCGTGGCCTTTCTGCTCGGGCTGATCAAATAGCGCGAGTCTTGCGGGGTGTGTTGCAGGCATTGTAACCTGCACGGTGGCAAAGTAATACGGCGAAGGTAACCGGCAGGTTCAGAGCTTGAGCGGCGCTAGCGCCTAGAACCTCACAAAATGGTTTTCGTCGTTGGATGAATAGGGCACTTAGGAAACTGTGCGACTCACGCCCGCACGCGCCGCAGGTGGCGCTTGGGAGAAGGCGAGGCGCTTTGTCTTATCAGCGCTATCCCAAGCCACGCTACCGCCACGTCGAAAGGTATGTTGACGTAGGGCAAAGGGATCAACGCGACGACCGCCCCCACAACCATCAACCACGCTGGCCCGCGCGGGTATACCCTAGCCCGCACGATAGACAACGCGAACGGCAACCACGCCAGGGCGAGGAACCCGAACTCCAGGGGCAGCCACAACGACAGCACGCCGGCGTTGTGGACGTCGAGGGCTTCGGGAATGCCAATAGCCAAGACGGGAGTCACGAAGGTGTTGGCGTAAAAGTCGCCCAGAATTAGGGCCGTGACAAAGAAGGCGATGAAGAAGCCGATCGCGCCGAGTCTGCCTGCCTCCCGTGCCTGGAAAGCGTAGAGGCCTATCAACCCCGCCAACAAGAGCATAGCTGCGAGCAGCGTCAGCATGGACTGGACTACGAACCGGTCGGTGAGCGCCACTCGGCTTAGTGCGTCCGGGTTCGTGAGGAGTTCGATGGGAGTGAGCACCTCAGCGAGGATGAAAAAGGCACCAGCCAACGCTGCTGCCCAACCACTTTGCCGGGTGAGCTGAGATGATGACACGTGGTCGCCTCCTTCTTGCTCCTGGCAGTAACTATGCCACGCCCCCAAGCACGTTGCATCCCCGGTCGGTCTAACCGCACGCTACACCTCCGCTAACTCTGGAGACTCCCCAAAGGTGAAGGTCACAAAACACTACCCCTAGACACCCAGCAGAAAGGCGGATCGCGTAAGATATTGCTCTGGTAGCGCCGTCAACCACAGAGAGGCCACCTTGACAGAACTGTACGTGTCCCTGGCTGCGGTGGGAGGGTTGCTCCTGCTGCTCGGGCTGCTCGGCGGCCTCCTCAAGGAACGCACACCCGTTTCTGAACCCCTGATCGCCCTGCTAGCCGGCGTGCTGATCGGGCCCGCCCTCTTCGGGTTGCTCGATCTCGCGGACCT
>DASSJP010000121.1:0-7157 GCA_035691165.1 Rubrobacter sp. | reverse complement strand
GCATCCCGCGGCAGATGCCGAGGATGGGCATCGCGCGCTCCAATGCCTTGCGCACCAGGGCGAGCTCGTAGGCGTCGCGCTCGTCCTGGATCGGGCCCGTCTCAGGGTGCCGCTCTTGCCCGTAGAGGGCTGGATTTATGTCCCCTGCTCCCCCCGTGAGGATGAGCGCGTCTACCAGGTCCAGAACCTCACCAGGGTCTTCGGTGTCTTCCGGGTCTGGGAGCAGGAGGATAGGACGCCCTCCTGCCCTCTGTACGGCGTGGGCGTAGCTCGCGGGACTCATGAAGGCAGAAATCTCATCCCAGACGCCGTAGCTCACGTTCTCGGTCGCGGCGGTTATGCCGATATTTGGGCGGCTCACAGGCGCTCGAAGTTCCTGTAGCGTTCCCAGTCCGTAACGGCGGCCTCGAAGGCTTCGATCTCGACCCGCGCCATGTTGAGATAATGCTCGACGACCTCTTCTCCGAACGCGCTGCGGGCCGCCTCGCTGTCCGCGAACAATTCTCGAGCCTCGCTCAGGTTCGTCGGGACGTGTGGCTTATCCGCCTCGTAGGCGTTGCCGGCGAACTCGTCTTCCAGTGGCAGCTCCTTCTCGATTCCGTGCAAACCGGCGGCGATCATGGCCGCTATGGCGAGGTACGGGTTCACGTCTCCGCCTGGCAACCTGTTCTCGACTCTGAGCGCACCACCGTGGCCGACGACGCGCAGGCTACAGGTGCGGTTATCCTTGCCCCACGCCACCGCCGTCGGGGCGAAAGAGCCCTTCGCGTAGCGCTTGTAGGAGTTTATGTTCGGGGCGAAGAAGAGCGTAAGCTCGCGCAGGCAGGCGAGTTGGCCTGCGATGAAATGCTCGAAGGTGTCCGAGAAGCCGCTGTGATCGGCGAAAACGGGAGTGCCGTCTTCTCCGCGCAGGCTCAGGTGGATGTGGCAGGAGTTGCCCTCCCGTTCGTCGAACTTGGGCATGAACGAGATCGAGCATCCTTCTTGAGCCGCTATCTCCTTGGCGCCGTTCTTGTAGATCGCGTGCCCGTCTGCGGTGACGAGCGCCTGATCGAACCTGAAGTTGATCTCGTGCTGGCCGAAGTTGCACTCTCCTTTTGCGTCCTCGACTGCAAGACCGGCCCCGGCCATCGAGTTTCTGATGCGCCGCAGCAGGGGCTCGATTCGGGCCGTCCCGAGGAGGGAGTAGTCCACGTTGTAGTAGTTGGCGGGCTCCAGGTTCCGGTAGCCTTTGCGCCAGGCCTCCTCGTATGAGTCCATGAAGACGATGAACTCCAGTTCCGTCCCTACGAAGGCCTGGAGACCGCGTTCGGAGAGGCGTTCGAGCTGGCGTTTGAGAACCTGCCTTGGCGAGGCCACGACCGGAGAGCCGTCTTCCCAGACGAGGTCGCACGTCACGAGCGCCGTCCCCTCCAGCCAGGGAACTAGCCTGAGGGTGTCCATGTCAGGCTTGAAGACGAAGTCACCGTAGCCGCGCTCCCAGGAGGACATCGCGTAGCCCTCCACGGTGTTCATCTCCACGTCTACTGCGAGCAAATAATTGCAGCCCTCGGCGTCGTGTTCGACCACCTCGTCGAGGAAGTGGCTCGCGGTGAGGCGCTTGCCCTGCAGGCGGCCCTGCATATCCGTCATCGCGAGGAGGACGGTGTCTATCCTTCCTGCGTCGACCTCGGTCTTGAGTGTGTCGAGGTCGAGGCGTCCCTGGACTTGCGTCGAGTCCACTTGTTCTGCTCCTCTCTAGCTTCCGGCAAGTTCGGATTCGGCCTTCTCCAGCGCATCGAACTCCTCTTCCGGCGCCTGGGCCACGAGGTGATGGCGGCTGTAGAGTGCGAAGTAGGCGATCATGATCGCATAGACGATAGCCGACCCGATCAGGACGCGGGGATCGACGAGGAAACCGGCGATCACGGCGGCCACGCCGAGCACCAACGCTATGCCCGAGGTAACGACGCCTCCAGGCGTCTTGTAGGGACGATCGAGCTCAGGCTCTCTGTAACGCAGAACGAGGTGCGAGAGCATCATCAGGACGTACGAGATGGTCGCCCCGAAGACGGAGATCAGGACGAGCAGGGCTCCCTGGCCGAGCACGGCGAGCACGAGCCCGATAACGCCAGGTACGATCAGCGCCGCCCACGGCGCGCGACGGCCGCTGGTGACGGAGAGCCACCTCGGGATGTACCCGGCCCGCGAGAGCGCGAAGACCTGGCGCGAATAGGCGTAGATGAGCGAGTAGAAGCTCGCTATCAGTCCCGTGAGGCTAACGACGTTGACGAACGTGTATAGAAAATTCTTCCCGCCGTAGGCGTTTGGAGCTGTGATCGCAGCGGTAAGCGGGGCGCCAGCTTTCTGGATCGCCGCCGAACCGGCTCCGGCGGCGGCGAAGAGGAGGATGAGCGCCGCAAAAATCAGCAGGGCCAGCATGGCGGCGATCAGACCCTTCGGCATGTCCCTCACGGGGTCGCGGGTCTCTTCTGCCGCGAGCGGCAGGGCCTCGATACCAAGGAAGAACCAGATCGCATAAGGGAACGCAGCCCAGATCCCTACGACCCCGAACGGGAGGAAAGAGCTCGCTCCGGCGGCGTCCGTCGCCTTGATGTCAAGGAGGTTCGACGGATCGAACAGTGGGATCATCCCGATCACGAACACCACTATCGCGGCGACGGCGAGCGCGGTGATGACGAACATCACCTTGAGCGCTTCGCCGACGCCGTACAGGAACAGCCCGACGAAGATCCCGTAGAAGACGACGTAGACCACAAACGCGCTAACGCCAGAGCCGCCGAAGCCAGTCAGCGACTGAATGTAAGCGGCGATAAACGTAACGATGGCTGCCGGGGCGATGGCGCACTCGATTATGATCGCCGTGCCCGTGAGGAACCCTCCCCACACTCCCATGGCCCTGCGGGCGAAAGCGTAGCCTGCCCCTGCGACCGGGAGGGCGGCAGAGAGCTCGGCCAGCGTGAAGACCATCGCCGTGTACATTGTTGCCATGAGTGCCGTGGCTATGAGAAGACCGCCCCACCCGCCTTCGGCCAGCCCGAAGTTCCAGCCGGCGAACATGCCTGAGATAACGTAGGCCACCCCGAGCCCGGCCAGAAGCACCCAGCCTGCTGCCCCCTCCTGCAGCTGGCGCTCCTCCATGTACTCCGATCCTACGTTCTCGTACTCGACACCTCCCCTGCCATGCTGCTTGCGATCCTCGGATTCGGTCATCGGCCCTCCCTTCCCCAGCACGTGCGCCTACTCTACATCCTCGTAATTACAGGCACATTAATGGCCGCCGTTTCCAGCGTCAATAGCTTGTCTGGGAGAGGAGAACTCCCCTTCCCGGTTTGCGGGGCGGCCCGGGATCGGGTATCTATGGGAGATTGTCGACAGGAGGAGAGGTCAGCGTGGAGAGAATCGAAGCTACCGACAGGGGCTGGGAGAGCAGCGCCTCCGTCACACTGGCGGAGGGGATGCACTTCGTCGGTGAGGTTGACGGCTTCCGTGTGGATCTCGACGCTGACGAGGGCGTTGGAGGCCAGGACGCCGGCGCCAGCCCCATGCACCTGCTGCTGTTGAGCCTGGCAGGATGCACGGCGATGGACGTGGCCTCTATCCTCCGCAAGAAACGTGAGCAGGTTACCGGCCTGAGCGTGGAGGTGCAGGGCAATCAGAGGTCCGAACACCCGAAGGTCTACGAGAGCGTAGAGGTGCTCTACCGGATTCGTGGCAGAGGCGTAGATCCCCAGGCCGTCGATAGGGCGATCGAGCTCTCCAAGTCCACATACTGTCCGGTTATCGCCATGTTTGGCGAGACGGCAGAGATCACCATCTCCTGCGAGATCGAGGAAGAAGCATAAAAGGGAAGCCTGACGGCAGAGCAAAACCCGGGTCTGGATAGTATGCTTCGAGCATCGGCGCCTCTAAATGCCAGAAGGGAACTAGCTTGCCCGAGATCAGCTGGGAAGACTTCGAGAAGGTGGACATAAGGATCGGCAAGGTCGTCGAGGCCGAGCCGTTTCCAGAGGCCCGCAAGCCTTCGATCAAACTCGTCGTGGACTTCGGTCCACAGTTCGGGACCAGGAGGACCAGCGCGCAGCTCACGGCGCACTATGACCCTGAGATGCTCGTCGGGAAACAGGTCGTCGCTGTAGTCAACTTCCCGCCGAAGAGGATCGCGGGCTTCAAGAGCGAGGTCCTCGTCCTCGGCGTACCTGACGAGAACGGAGGAGTCGTGCTCCTGTCCCCAGACCACGAGGTACCGCCTGGCGGCAGGATGTTCTGAGGAAGACAACCTCCTATAGCGCGTTTGCAGAGAGGTTGAATCCCTCTTTGCAAACGCGGTCAGCAATCAGCAAGAACAAAAAGCTGATGTCTGACGGCTGATTGCGCGATTTGCAGAAGTGCCTTCTGCAAATCGCTTTAGTGGCACTGGTCGCTGCCCGAGTCGCTCCACGTTTTGCCCGCTATTGGGACGAATTTCCAAGTGTAAGAGCCGGCGCCGAGGTTCAGCTTGAGGACGCCAGGCGTGCCTAGCTTCACGCGCTGCACTCCAGGGGCATTGTTGTAGTGGATCTCACCGCCGCCGGAGTTGCCCCCGGTACCGACGATGAACTGGCGGATACCGTTGGCCTGGTCTGTTGCGCCACCTGGTCTTATCGGGGCGTAGCGCTCGTAACGGTGGGCGTGCCCCGAGAGTATTACGTCGGCACCGCGGTCGTAGAGGATGTTCCAGAAGGGTTTTACCTGGGCGGTTGCGGTACCGTTTCCGGTGGCATACAGCGGGTGGTGGAAGTAGGCCAGGGTACATCTCGCCTGATGGTTGGCGAGATTTTTCCTTAGCCAGCGTCCCTGTTCAGAGCGCCTGCCGCAGCCTCCTACCTTGTTGCAGTTGCTGTTGAGGGCGACGATATGCCAGGCACCTCGATCGTAACTGTAGTAGCCCCGGTTTGGCCTTCCCGCCCGCCATCCGAAGTAGTCGAAGTAGGGTTTCGCCCCGGCGGTGTAATAGTCGTGGTTGCCGGCGGCGGGTCTCGTGCGCTTCCTGTACTTGCCCCAAGTGGGGTCGTAGCAGTTCTTGAAGTCTGCAGCGGTGCCGTAAGTGTAGGCGTTGTCCCCGAGGGTGAAGACCGTCCCCGGTATTCTTCCCAGCAGCCTCGCCGTTGCGCTGTCCTCGGTATAGTCGCAGCTGGCGATATCTCCCGCCCCGACCAGCGTGGCCGTCGCCGTCTGACCGACGCCGGGCACCGCCGTCAGCGCGGCCGCCGCGCACGCCAGCACCAGTGCTGAGGCCATCGAAGCGCCCAGAAGAATGGTCTTCCTCATCAACATCCCTTCATCAATCAGGCAGAGAAAGAAATGTGTGTCCCCCGCCCCGTTACGTGACCAGTGGATCATACCCTCGACTCGAAGTCGGCGCCATATCCAAGTGGACTGTATTCGGACAATTTTGTACTCTGGATAGTTCCGCGACCGGGCTCTGGGAAACCTGTACAGCGGATGAAACGTAGTAGAACATAGTTGGGAAACGCAATCGGGAGGTGCGGTGGTGAGCGAGACGAATCTCGAGCAATTCAGGGAAGTTACGCCGGCGGGGCGGTTTACGCTGCAGAACTCGGCGATGCTCAAGGTGCGGCTGGAGAACGACCAGATACAGGCCAAGCTCGGCTCAATGGTCGCCTACCAGGGCGACGTGCGTTTCGAGCACAAGAGCGGGGGTCTGGGGCGCTTCTTCAAAAAGGCCGTCACCGGCGAGGGCGTCAAGCTCATGGTGGCCTCAGGAACGGGCGACCTGTTCCTCGCCCAGGACAAGCGCAAGATCATGATCCTGGAACTCGAGAACGAGCGTATGACCGTGAACGGCGACAACATACTCGCCTTCGAGCCCGGCATCGACTGGGACATAAAGCGGGTCGAGGGCGCGGGCCGTCTCGCCGGCGGCCTCTTCAACGTCGTCCTTCAAGGAACAGGCAAGGTCGCCGTCACCTCGGACGGGGAGCCCGTCCTACTCGACACCTCGACCCCAACCTTCGCCGACCCGGACTCAGCGATAGCCTGGAGCGGCGGCGTTACGACGAGCGTAAGGAGCGACGTCTCCTTCAAGACTTTCACGGGACGAGGCAGCGGAGAATCGTTCCAGATAGCGTTCCAGGGGTCCGGCTGGGTCCTCATACAACCCTCGGAAGGCCCCGTCATCCCCGAGCACTCCCACCCAGGCCAGGGCGGTAGTAGCGGCGGCCTGGGTTCGCTCTTCGAGGACTAGCCTGCTGGTACCCTCTTGAGGGACAAGGCCTCGTGGCGCGAGCGGATCATAGAGGGCCCCGAGAGACTTCCGAAAACCAGGAGGCCGGTGAACAGGCTGTCGGATGCGCGGAACTTCGCTGGATGCCAGCTCGGTAGCCCAGTGACTGCAGGAGGAGAAGCGCGGATGGATGAGCGACGGGTGCCCAACCTCGAAGAGATGGACGAGCAACAGGCTCTTCACTTCCTCACCGAGCAACTGGCCAACCTGAGCGCCGAAGAGGAATACGAGCTTCGCCACGAGGACTACGCTATGGAGATGCCCCAGTCCGGAGAGCGCATCCGGGGCCGGGGGAAAATGAGGGAGTTCCAGGAGGCTTATCCTACCCCTCCGACTATTCGGTTGCGCCGGGTGGTCGTCAGAGAGGGGCTGTGGGTCGCTGAGGGAGTCAACGACTACGGCGATGGGCAGGTATTTGCCGTCGTGGCCATCTTCGAGCTGCGCGATGGCAAGATTTGGCGCGACACCCGCTACTACGCCGAGCCTTTCGAAGCGCCGGAGTGGCGGGCGCAGTGGGTCGAGCAAATGAAACCCTAGATTCCGGATTCACCCGAACCTCGGAGAACTCGTCTCGTCGGGCGCTACACCATTATCGGGGCTGTATGGGTTTCTTATGTATCGCCCCGAGGGGACTTCGTAGTAGAATCTACATAAGAATATTGACACGGAGGGCATGATGGAATCTGGGCGGATAACACGGGAATGGTTGGAGGGGCTGGACCCGGCGGAGTTCCAGGAGATTGCGTACATGATCTCCGACATACAACGCGAGCGCGCGGACGCGCGGCGACGTAAACTCGAACGGCGCCGGGCTGCGGCCCGCAAGAAGGCCCAAAACAGACGTTACCTTAGACTAGAACGCGTCAATTGC
>DASSJP010000120.1:0-3803 GCA_035691165.1 Rubrobacter sp. | reverse complement strand
TTGTGGCCGCCAACAGCGGACTGCCATCGCCCCCGGGCTGGTACTTCAACCTCACGGCCGATCCCTTAGCCCGGGTCGAGGTCGGGGACCGCACGCTGCAGGCGCGCGCCGAGGAGCTTTCGGCTGAGGAGGCGGCTGCCTTCTGGCCGCGCGTATTGCAGGACGCACCCGACTACGCCCGCTACCCAAGGAGGACCAGCCGCCGCATTCCTATAGTGCGGCTCGTCCCCGTCAGGCCGGGCGAAGGAGCGCCGTCGTGAAAACGACGGACAATACTCCAGAGGCAAAGATCCGGAGCAGCTAAGGCACGGTGGTTGACTCGTCCTGCGAGGTCGGGGTGAAGTTTTCGAAGCGACCACCGAACTCGATGCCGTTCAGGTAGTCACCCCACGCCGGGAGCCCTCGCTCAGCCGCACTTGGGCTGCTCGTGGGGGTGGGAATATACAGCGCACTTCTAAGCACATCTACTACGAGCTTCGGTGAAGGAGTTGCCCCTGGGAAGTACTCTCGGCGAGCTCAGTCTGGTCCTCCGCATCACGTGCCAGGCCTCCCGTAATCAGAAATAGCTGCGGGAGCAAACTGCCGAGAAGAAGCTGCAAGCTTGCCACGCCCACCACTGCCCCGTCCTCGACCTTTAGCGCCTCCTGCCATTAGAGCTTCCTGTTCTCGTTCGCGCACTCTTGCGAGCCCGGTTCAGGTCGAGTGCGCGTGGTGACCTGTGCTCCCCGTATAGAGGTTGCGGCGAAACAGCATGGGCACGAGCATGGCCGGGCAACACAGGCTAGCTTCCCACTCGAATATGTCGCTCATGGGGATGATCCCGAGCAGGCCCAAAGCGACGAGGATGATACCCAACGCCATCGACGCACCCGCCATCTCCAGCGTGGGTCGCCGTTCGCGGTGGCGAAAGCTCATCCATGCAAGCATCGGTAAAGTGAAGTTGATGGTGAGTACCAGGGTGGAGAACACGGGAGCCTGGCTGATCACGTCCGGATGACCCACGAGTGCAGCCGCGCCGAAGAAAGCGACGCTCAAGAAGCCCGCCCCCAGACACCCCGGCAGGCACATCCGTACAAAGTTCCAGAGGAAGTGTCCCGCCTTCCGCGCGAACGTCCCAATCCTTGTACGTTTAGTTGTCGTGGTCGTGGCGATCACCTCCTCTTCCTCAAGGATCGGACAGTAAGAACTGCACCCTATACGTCGTGGGCAACACCGCAACCCGCTACAGGGTACAGACGAGGTCATGCGAACAACCCGGCCTATACCAAGCTTACCGCCCATGCCCTGCTCATAAAGTCTCGCAGTTCACCCGCTCTCGTCCATGCGGGAGGAGATAGACGCGCTTGATTCAAGCACTCTCTTGATGTTGGTAAACGCCCTCTCCAGACGCCTCCCGAGCATGCGAGCGAGCACAGGTACTATCAGGCTGCCTAAGACACCTCGCCCCTTGACCTTCCACTTCCACCGCATGCGAGTGCTACCGTCGAGCGGCTCGAAGCTCTCAGTGCTCTCGACATCCATGAGGGGTAATCCTCTGATGGTGTGCGACCTCATCCGCCGGGGCCTCTCGAAGGCGGTGATCTCGTACTCGACCGCCGTGCGCCTTCCCATCGCCTTGCTGTTGAGTATGAAATGCGTGCCGCAGTCTATGGGTCCAGGCGTGATCTTCTCGGCGCTGAGGATGGCCGAGTTATATCTAGGCTCGTTACGCGCATCGGTGACGAAGTCGAAGACCTCCTCAACAGGACGGTCGATCGTGATCTCTCTTTGGAAGCGTGGCATGTGCTGGGGTTCTCTCCTCCCTCTAGCTGTCCCTGTGTCCTGCTCCTAGGATCTTGATAGTGGGTTTGGTCTCGTCAGCCATTACCGCTTCCTTCACCGTACGTCAGCAGATTGTGGCTGAACTACTGGGTTCAGTACGCCTCTTGAAAGGGCAAGCTGCTATCGACCATCACAAGCTTGGCACTCGTCTCCCAGATTCGCCCTTGAACGGCCCTGTCGTAAGAAGCCTTCGAGCTCTTGACCCACTTCTTGCTAGGCTCGAAGTAGCCGCCGCTCACGCCCTCGATCTCGGGAGAAGAGGCCAGGTAGATAGACGATCGCGCTGCTTTCTCCGTCGTCATGAACTTCCGGCCGAGACGGTTGATGGTTCTGAATATCCACGGCATGGCTTCCGAGCGGGTCATCTCCGTGCTCGCTCCACCCGGGTCAGCCAGGTTGACCGTCACCCCCGTGCCCTCAAGCCTGCGGGCCAGCTCGTACGTCCAGAGCAAGTTGATCAGCTTCGCTCTGCTGTAGGCGGTGCTAGCACTATAGTGCTCCCTCGTTTGTAGATCATCCAGGTCGAGCTTCGCCCGCCTGTGCGCCCAGGAGCTGACGTTTACGATTCGGGAAGGAGCACTCCGCTGAAGCATCGGGAAGAACAAGCTTATCAGTAGAACCGGTGCGAGGTGAATCACAGCGAGTGTACCCTCGATCCCTTCTTGAGTCTCAATGCGCTTCGCGTACATGCACCCTGCATTATTTACGAGCACGTCGAGACGATTGTGTCGGGTCTCGAACTCTCTCGCCAGCCTTTGGATCTCAGCCTGTGAGGAGAGGTCAGCCACCATCAGCTCGACCGCCTCGTTGCCACTCTTGGCCTTGATTTCGGCTGCGGCTTCCTCACCTTTACTCCGATTGTGACCGACTATAACGACGTTCGCACCCATGTTCGCAAGACCTTGGGCGGTGGCCTTACCTATCCCGCTAGTTCCGCCGGTAACGAGCACGACCCTGCCATCCATAATCCTGGTATGGGCGTTCATGTCACTCCTTCGTGCTCGTCGAGTTGTTTTCCGGTGTCCCAATGGCGCCAAGTTGGCGCATCATGTCCAGCTCGTCGGTGACGCGCCAGTGCTCGATAATCTTGCCCCCCGACAATCGCTCCACCGTCATGCTCTTGATGCTCAGTGCTCTTCCCGTAGGTGCGATGCCAAAGAGATGGCCCCCGTGGGTGCCTTCTAGCGCGTAGCGGGTCGCGACTCTGTCGCCCTCGGCGATCATATCCTCGATAACGACCCGGAGATCGGGTATGCCGCTCCGGAACATGCTCACGACCTCTTTGACACCCTCTGGGCCTGGCGGCAAGTCCGGAGTCGCGAGGGTGTGGTTGATGTACTCGGGTGCCAGAAGCTCATCTAGGAGTTCTACATTGCCTTGCTCCCATACCTCCCAAAACCGGCGCATGATGGCCTTGCTCTCCTCTGCTGACATTAGTTATCCTCCGTGCTCGTTTCCAACCTACTTTCTATGACAGGTTCTCCGTAGGCGGTATGGCGAACAAGGGCGAGAGAGACGCCGGAGGCCCCGGATAAGGGGCTCCTAGGGCCTCCGGATCAGCCGCGAAGCTCAACTCGTGCACCTGGTAGCTCTCGCGATCCAGGTTCTCAGGCTGCGTGCGCCTGATGGTCCATGCCCCCGGTATAGAGTCGGAAGCGCACCAGCATGGGGATGAGCATCACCGGGCACGCCAGGCTTGCAACCCACTCGAACATCCCGCTCACAGGGACGAGCCCAAGTGTGCCAAAAGCGATCACGATGATCCCTAGCCCCATCGTCGCTGACCCCATCTCAAGCGACGGGCTCCATCCGTGGTGGCGAAAGCGCATCCATGCGACCATCGGCACCGTCAGGATGACGGCGAGCATCAGGGTCGAGAAGAAGGGAGCCTCAACTATCAGGTTCGGGTAGCCGATGAGCGCCGCACCGCCGAAGAACGCGAAGCCCAGGGTCACACCTCCAACGCAACAGGCCATGCACAT
>DASSJP010000119.1:0-2577 GCA_035691165.1 Rubrobacter sp. | reverse complement strand
AAGTGGAGAAAACCACCCCCGAGGACGGGAGCGACCCGCAACTGTACAGAATCCTCGAACATCGGCTGGCGTAAAGAGCTAGTCAGCACGCCACCTGCGGCGGCTTTCAGCAACTCAGCAAGGAGGGGCGGTTCGTTGCTCCCCGGCACCGGCCAGAATCTTGCCGTTTCGCAAAACCCTGGCAGGGTAAGAGCAGAGCAATACCATGCTGACTAGCTGAAGTGCTGAAAGCCGTCGCAGGGAGGAACCAATGAGAGTCGTCACCGCGAAGGACATGCAGACAGGACGTGGACCCGAGGACTGGTTCACCGGCGCGGTCTGGAGGGATGCGGCGCCCGTCGGCTCCTCCCCGGACGTTGCCGTCAACCGCGTCCTCTTCGAGCCTGGCGCCCGCACGCACTGGCACACCCATTCGGAGGGTCAGATCCTCTACATAATCACAGGCACCTGCCGCGCCGGCAAAGAAGGCGAGCCCCCAGTCGAGGTCGAAGCCGGGGGCGTCGTCTACTTCGCGCCTGACGAGAAGCACTGGCACGGCGCCACTCCGGACACCTACATGGTCCACATGGCCATCAACGTCGCCACCACCACTGACGGCGGCACGGACTGGTTCGAGCCCGTCACGGACGAGGAGTACGCGGGCGGCTAGAGAAGCTCGCTAGATATTATCCTCCGGCTGCGGGGCGTTCTCGGCGCTGGCGAAGGTGAAGTACGCCTCGGGGTCGTCGGCGCTGATCCTGCCTCCCTTTATTATGGCGAAGCGGAAGGCGAGGCCGCCAGCGAGCGCTAGCACGGAAGCCAGAAGACTTTTTGAACGGCTCTGCTTGCCGAAGAGCAAGGCCATCGGCGCGGCTATGCCGCCGAGGAGGGTGCCGCCGACGAAGAGCGGGGCGACCTCTCTGGAGAAGAGCGGTTTGCTCCACTTGCTCATCCTCACCAGGGAGGCGGCTATTAGCCCCGCCTCTATGACCAGGGCCGCCTTTTCGGCGCGATGGAGCACGCGCAGGGTCTTCTCTTCGCCAGAGTGCGTCAGGTGGAGGACGAGAGAGAGCCACGAGAGAGCCGTCGAGAGCCCCGAGGCGAGGAACGTCGGGCCCATGAACAGCCAGTTACGCGCCCACATCGGGACGGAGGTGGCGGAGATCAGGTTTCCCGTGTTCGAGCCGACGTTGAGCCCGACAGGCAGAGCCAGGATAGAGAGGAAGCGCGCAGGGATGAGCTTTACCAGCCTGACCAATACGTTATCGTCTCCGAGCAGACCGTCTTCAGCGGCCTGGCGGGCGGAGATCAGGCCGCTAAGGTTGCCGAAGGCGAAGACCGACCAGCTCTGGGTGGACATCGGGGAACGGAGCTTGAGGATGCGGAGCATGTTGTAGAAGCGCTCGGGACGCCCGAGGTCCCAGATCAAAAGTACCGGGCTGATCATCATGGTAGCGAGCACCGTGTAGCGGCTTACGCGGGTGAGATCCTCGTCTTTATGGCCGAGGATCTGGGCTATCGTTGAGAACATGTGGACCCCGGCCCCTATACCGCCGATCCAGAAGTAGACGGGGATCTGCCACGTCCAGTGCGCGTGCTTTATGGGCGGGATGCCATAATAGTCCTTGTCCCTTCTCTCCGGGTCCGTCTCGGGATGATGAGAAGTCTCGACCTTACCGTTGCTCTGCTGGACCTGATCCCTCGTCGTCTCGCTCACCCTTCTCCCCCTAGTCTCTGAATGCCAGCGCAACGACCGCGCCGAGCACCGTTGCAGCGACCATGCTGGCTATGGTCCCTCCCTTGACTTTCTCCTGCGGCAGATAGGGGTGACGGGGCAGGTTGTAGACCTCTGGCTCGTCCATGAGGATGAACTTGGAGTGGTTTCCTTTTATGCCTCCTGTCCCCCCCACCTCGGGCGTTCCCCACACGTAGGCCTGGCTGTAGCCCTTGTCGTGGAGCTCCTGTACCCGCTCCTGGGCTATCTGCTTCAGCTCCTCGACCTCGCCGAACATGATGGAGTTGGTCGGGCACGCCTTGGCGCAGGCTGGTTCGAGCCCGTCCCTCTGGCGGTCGTAGCAGAGGGTGCACTTGAAGGCTCGTCCGTCGTGGGGAACCTGGGTTATGACGCCGTAGGGACAGGCGGGGACGCAGTAGCCGCACCCGTTGCAGATGTCGGGTTGGATGTAGACGTTGTCGAACTCGTTGCGGATGATGGAGCCGGTCGGGCACGCCTGCTGGCATGGCGCCTCGACGCAATGCTTGCACACGTCGCTCATGAAAGCCCAGCGTCCAAGGGCGTCGAGCTCGGCCCCGCCTGGTAGTTGCTCAGTCACGTCCTCCGCGAGGGCGACGAGGTCGACGTCGCCCGTCAGGCGGCGTTTCTTCGGGTTCTCTATGAACGCGACGTGGCGCCAGGTGGTGCCCGAGAGTTGCTTCGTGTTGTCGTACGAGTCGCCCGTCAGCTCGTAGCCGTCGGCGGGGAGCTGGTTCCACTGCTTGCACGCGACCTCGCAGGCCTTGCATCCTATGCAGACCGTTGTGTCGGTCAGGAATCCTGTCGCCACTAGCCCTTCCCTTCTAGCGCTTTGCGCCGGATCT
>DASSJP010000118.1:0-12857 GCA_035691165.1 Rubrobacter sp. | reverse complement strand
CTAGAACACGTCCAAGCGGGCCTAACAATAGTGTAAGGAGACAGCAAGTTCATCGTAAGGAGACATCGTATGCTGCATTGGTTTGATTTCTTAACTAGCTGTTTCGAACAGAGAACAGCTAGTTACTAGAGGGGGCTATGCAGAAGACTCGAGCCGAGTACGGGAGAAGACTGATTACCGGGAAATCTTTAAGCCGCCAGGAGTTTCTCGGCAAAATGGCGCTCGCCGGGCTCGGGGTTGCGGCTCTGGGCATAGGTAGAGAACGGATGGCAACAGGGCACACCGGGGCACTTTCGCACGGTGGGTACCAGGATGCCATTACGCACTGTGCTCTCGATGGCTTGAACAGCTTCATAGGGTGGCTTGGAAACGAGAGAGGCTACATCGGTGAGCTCGGCATCCCCTCCAACCTCGGCGAGAAGCGCCAGCCGTTCTACCCGGATCAGGAGCAGTGGAAGACTTTGGGTGAAGAATACTACTCACGCTGCGATAGCGCCGGGCTCTGGATAACAGCACATGAGACGTCCGAACAATACTACGATCTGAAGAACGGCGGTTACTACGCGAGCATATACCTGGCCTCCGGCGACGACACACACAAGGTGATCAACCGCGCCGGTTTCCAGTCTGCGCTCATCGAAGCCCACGGAGGCACAGGCCGCGGTGTGAACTTCAGCGGCGGGCAAAAGTTCGATGAGGGCAGAATGAGCAACGCGAACCCCGGCGTCTATAACACGGATTACTGGTACCCGACGGACGGTTCGAACAGGATAGACCCGAACACCGGCCTTGACTCATTTGGTTACTTGGCCAGCCGCGGCGTCAAGCTGGTGCGTCTTGGTTTGCGTTGGGAGAGGATACAGCCGAAACTGGAGGGCCCGCTCTCGGACGCCGAGATCAAGCGCTTTCGCATCGCCCTGATCCACGCCAGGGAGGCGGGCGTACAGGTCATAATCGACCTGCACAACTACGGCGGCTACTGCACGGACTCGGGCCGGAAGGCTTTGAATTCCTCGGCGCTGCCCATCTCGGCAATGGAGGATGTCTGGCGGAAGCTCAGCCTTAACTTCGAGGACCACTCTGAGGTAGTGGCCTACGACTTGATGAACGAGCCCTACAACCACGGTGGGGTAGCCGCAGGCACCTTCGCCTCGCCGACGAAGGCGTGGGAAGCGGCCACGCGGCGAGTCGTGAAAGCCATCCGGCGGCGTGGCGACATGAAGAAGATAATGGTACCGACTTACGCCCCCGTCCCGAAGGTTTCAGGAAAGCACGCCGGACCATGGATATCGGGCGGTGGGGACATCATGTACACCGCGCATCACTACTTCGATCACTACGACCCCCGCACGGGCGGAGGAGGCGGTGACTACCCGATAAGCTATGGCGACGAGAACGCCTACTATGCCTCGGAGGGTTACTAAACGCTGACGACGGATCGAGGACGTACCGGGTGCGCCATTGCCCCGTCGTCTCTATGCTTTGAGCTTTCTGGCCTCGCGAGTAGCCAGGTGTTCGAGAAGGATCCTTTCTGTCTCCGAGACGACTGTGGCGACGGGCCTCGAGGCGTCCACTACGTGGCCGCCGGGTAGCTCCTTTACCAGCCGAAGGTAGGCTTCGCGCTGTCTGGACGTCTCTTCGAGCGAGACCTCCTGTTTACGCGAGTGCAACACCTCAGGTGGGGCGTCGAGGAGGATGGTGAGATGGGGGCGAGGGAAGAATCGTCCTGCGAGTCTGGCCAACCATAGAGGCCCTCCATAACGGTGGCGTCTGGGGTCCACCAGCAGATCCTGATAGTAGCGATCGAACAGTACAAGTGCGCCGCGCCGCAGACTCGGGTAGATGTCTCGAAGATAGCCCAGGAAAGTGTAGTCTGCCCACCAGAGCGTCAGCTTCAATAGGGACAGTGGGACACCGCGAGAAGGCTTGTTGTGCGGGTCGCGGCTAGGCAGCGACGCGTTCGTGCTGGCGGCGCTTTTGATCTCTTGATCCCTGAGCTTGCGCTGGGCGCGGACGCGCTTCGTCCAGCGCAGGGGCGACTCTAGCGCTCGGCCATGATAGCGTCTCGTCGACCAGAAGGCCGGCGCAAGGTCTCGCTCCAACCGGGCCATCACCGTGCTCTTGCCCGCGCCGTCCACGCCCAGGAAAGCCACCATGAGACCCGGAGGACGGACCGCGCGCCTGAGCTTCTGGAGTCTATCTCCAAGACGGTTCCACGACACGGCAACGGGCCGCTCGCGGGCTACCCGGCCCGCCATGTGCTGGTAGAGTTCTCCGGCGCGGTCGCGCACGGTTTCCCAGCTCCCGGTCCTGGCAGCCTCTGCGACGAGAGCAACTTCATCTTCCGGCAAGAGACGGGTCAGGTACTTTCTGCATGAAGTTGGGTCCTCGGCGTACAGCCGACTCAACCGGCTACCCTGTTCTTCGTCAAGAGATCCCTTCGCCGTTCTCTTGACCAGGTAGGCGGCGAACTCCAGGGCTGGCGGAGGCACCTTGAAAAACTTCAAATCGCGCCGGTTGTCCAGGAACTCCTCGCCTTCGAAGAATACCCTTCCGTCGATGCGGTAGTCGCCGCGAAAGACATGAAGCCTGATTATTACGGGCTCGCCGTCGTACCACCTGAGCAGAGCAAGCCACAATGCGGCCGCCGGCTGGGTGTCTATCGCTTGGATCACCGAGACGGCCCCATCCTCGGACAGGATGTGGGGGATCTCTTCGGGGTTCCGTGAGATGGCGTCTATATCGGATCTAATGTTCTCCGGGTAATCTTCGTATCCGTGCAGGACACAAAAATCATGGCCAGCCCGCTCCAGGATTTCGACGACGTCTCGAAACAGGTCTCCCTTGCGCGTGTCCTGCATCAGGCTCCCCTCTCGACATCCGCCGCGTTCGGTTCTAGGTCCACCGGAAGTTCCCGTGACGACCCCGGATTTATTCTGGAAATCACCAGCTCCGGGCTCACCCGCGAGGCCGAGTAGTTGGCCGGCAGGCCCTCCGTCAGATTGATATATGACCGCGCGACCGCATTCCACTGGTAGAGGGACCGGACGCGCTCCCGCATTCCCGCGGAATTATCCGGATAGCTCAAAGCCTCGCGGAGGGCACCTACCATGCCATTCGGCTCGAAGAAGCGTCCTTCGTCACCGAGCACCTCCCTGCTGAACGGTCCCTCGATGGCGAGCACCCTCGGGCACGTCGCCATGGCCTCCAGCAGAGCCGGGTTGGTCCCTCCGACGGAGTTGCCGTGTACATAGGAGAAGCAGTTTTCCCGCAACACGGACAGAACCTCGGGATCGTAGACAGCCCCGGCAACCACGATTCCGTTCTCGCCGGACAGGGACTTAATCTCTTCGGCGTAAGAAGTCCCATGTTTATATCCTATTAATAGGAGCTTGAACCCGTCTTCTGCCAGACGGGCCGCCTTGAATGCTCTTGCCACGTCAAGCGGCAGGTTATCCGGCTCGAAGCGTGTGATCTGCAGGAAATAACGGCCCGATGTCACCCCGTAGCGGTCCAGGATCTCCGGTTCTTCGTGCGGCGATACCTCCGGTGTCCGGGGAACGCCGTAAGGGACGAACTCGGTGTCCCTGCCGAAAGCCTTCTTGTAGAAAGACTGCATAGCCTTCGAGTCGGAGATTACGCCGCTGCAGAGAAGAGAGATCAGGAACGAAGCCAGCAGATAGTAAGCTTTGAAGGGCCAACTCCACTTTGCCCGACGCCACTCCATTCCATCGGTGTTGACCGAGGTCGGGATGCGGGCAAGCAGCGTCAGCAGGATGCCGGGGAGGTTGGCGTTATTGAACCAGAAGACGTGACCATAATCCTTGCGGTTGCGCAGCAGGTGCCATCCCGTCTGGAACGCGGAGACGAAGGTGTCGAGTGCGCGACGGGAACTGCCTTTTACGTAGACCAACCGCCGTCCTTCATGGTACTTGAGCCTCTTGCCGCTGGATGACTCCCGGCAGAAAACCGCGCAATCGTAACCGTTCTTGACGAAGCGCTGGCTTATCTCATCCACGGCGGTCTCGAATCCGCCGTAGTTGGCTGGCACACCGCGGGTGCCGCAGAAAGCCACGGTCCTCCCGTTCATACAGTTACGGGCCTCCACAGCTACCTTGCCTTCAGAGCAGCTTGGTAACATTCCGCCGTCAACTGGCCGATCGTGTCCCATCCGTGGTGCTCGCGCATGTGCGAGAGGGCTCTCGCCCCGACCCGGCGCAGTTCTTCGGGGCGCGACATCACCTCGATAAGTCTTTCGGCCAGAGCCTCGGCGTCTTCCGCCGGGAACACGTACCCGTTCTCGCCGTCCGACACGACCTCGGTCATCCCCTCGATATCGGAGACCATGACCGGTCTCCCGTAGCTCATCGCCATGAGGAGGACGCCGCTCTGGTAGATCCTGCGGTAGGGCAACACGACCACATCCGCCGCAGCGTAGTAGCTCGCTACCTCGGGGTCGGGGATGAAGCGGATATCGAGGACGCAGTTGCCGGATATGCGAAGGGCGTCGATCTGTCTCCGGTAGTTCTCGAAGTCGTCCTTCCACACCTTTCCGGCGATGAGGAGCGTCGTGCCAGGCCGTTCCCGAATGAGCCTGGGCATAGCCCGAAGAAGGATATCCAGGCCCTTGACCTCTTTGATCTGCCCGAAAAAGAGCAACACCCCGCCCTCACCGGACAGGCCGAGACGATCCCGCGCCTCTTCTCTCGCCGGCGTTTCATCGATGACATGCAGGTAGTTGCCGTGGGGGATCACGGTCAACTTGTGCTTGGTCACTCGCAATCTCGATTCCAACTCTCTCTCGGCGACTTCGCTCTGCGCGATCACCCGATGCGCGAGCCTGTATGCTCTCTCGACCATCCACGGGACCGACAACCGCTCGACGAAAGACCGCACGTCGTGGGCGGTGACGACTACCTGTAGCCCCAACGCTCTCGCCAGCGCCACGTTAAAGAGTTCCAACGGCCCAACGTGAAAGAAGTGGAAGTGCGCGACCCGTGTCCCGTCCAGTTTCGCGCGCAGCAGCGCCCCCACACTGCCCCTGACGTAGCGGGCTCCTCTTATCCAGGCGGGAGCGCCACCGTATATCCGCCGGTAGGGGAACCGCAGCGTGTAGGGGACGGCGGTCTTGACAACTGTCTCGTCGCATGTGTAGAGCGTGACGTCCACATTAGCTTCGGAGAGCCCCCCGCAGAGGCCGAAGTCGTAGTAGTCCATGCCGCCGTGACCGCCAACAGGCTCGATGACCGCGACCTTCATGCGTGCAGGTTCACGTACGCGCACCTCAGTACCCCAGGGCTTTCATGGTCTCGTCGAAGGCGGGGCGGATGGCCGGATGCATATCGAAAGGTTCTCTCTCGGGAGCCGGAGAGAGTTTCTGCTCCCCGAATCTCAGGAACACTTTGTCGTGGGGCAATTCGCAGAAATCGAGCAGCCTGCTCAACTCGTCGCGGGGGTTGCCGACGAGAGACTCGTAGTGAAGCGGGTGGATGAAATCTGCGTACCGATCCAACTGTCGCAGGCCCTCACGCATGGTGATGATCCACTCGACGGCCGCCATGTCTCTGTGCCTATCGAACTCCCGTATCATGCTGCCGGCACCGGACAGTCTTTCTTCCGTGGGCACGAGTTGTTCCAGCATGACGCGCCACTTGCGGTTGTCAGCTCCCCACCAATCGTGGATCTCTTCTGCTCTTTGGACACCCTTACGCTCGGACCAGTGCTCTATGGAGTTGCAGGTGTCCCAGCCATTGCGGATAAGGAAGATAAACCGGGCGTCGGGGAAGATTGCCTTGACGAACGGCACGCGGAAGACCAACTCAGGATATTTGGTAACCGCCCTCTTGCTCGCCACCGCCCGCAGATATGCCCCGAGAAGGCGCCGGGCCCTGCGGCGCACCGCCTCCGTGGCATCGCTCTCGTACAGCCGGTAGCGTGCCAGGTCCTTCGAGTACTGGCCGGAGACGTCGGCGTGAGGGTAAACGGCCTGCCACAGCGCCTTCGGTTCGTTCAGGAAGCCCACATCCTGGTGCATGGACATCAGGATGCCGAGTATGGTCGAGCCGCTTCGGCCCGTCCCCACGATGAAGACGGGCTTCTCTATCTCCTTCAGTTGTGGCAGGCGCATCTCGACGGCAAAATGAGCGAAGACCAGAGGGTTGATCCACTGCCCTTTCGTTGTAAGAGGACGTCCCTCGAACATGGCGTAGCTGATCAGGCGCGAGACCGCCTTGGTCGGCCGGGACTTGATGTAGAGGGGATCCAACTGGGCTATCATGACAGGCGTCTCCTAATCGTCTCCTGGATGTTCCTCATCCTCCCGAGGTTTAGGAGCAGCGCGAAAACGAGCTTTGCCGGAAAGGACACTAGGCTCGCAACTAACCGCGGAGCGTTCGGGCGGGATAGCGTCAGCAGGGGGTAGCCGTAACGCCGCATCGGGCCGCCGGTAATCTTCTGACACAGGAATATCTCGGTCGAACTGAGCCCTCCACTTTTCCAACTCCCGGCTCTGTCCCTGTCTATGCCCCGCTGTTCGGGATGGTCCAGCCCGCTGGACGAACCGACCCGTGGGACCTGCAGCATGTTCTCCTCGAAGGAGAGTCCGGCGAACTCGCACACCTCTCGTATGTTGCTCTCCGGCTCGTTGACGAGGTCTTCGAAACGCAGGAAGTGCACCCTGGGGTCGCCGGCATGGCGCCCGGCTGCGCTCGTTGAGGCGTTCCACAGCTTGGAGATGATGATCGGGTGGTAGTTGGCCCAGGAACGAAGGGCTTCCCTTAACGGTATGTCGTATGCTCCCAGAAAACGCCTCTTCCACTTCCGCTTCTGGGACAACAGGACGTCTCGCGGGTCGCGCACCATGTTGATGACCCGTGCTTCCGGATAGAGGGCCAGTATCTCTCCGATATAGAAGACGTTGCGGGGGGTCTGGTCGCAAGGGACCGTTTTCCCGTTCTTCTCCGCTTCCGAGACCAGGAACGCCTCGAAGATTTTCGCCGGGACCAGGTCTCCGGGCCGCAGGGAGGCGAGTAGTCGCTCGGCTTCTTCGTAGAAACGCTCGGGACGGCCCTGATTTAGATATCCGTCCCTCTGGATACACAGCAGACGGGCGGCGAGGCTTACGGCCTCAGTCCTGGAGATGCTGCGTTCCCCGTCCGGCGCGGACCACAACTGCTCGAAGAAGTGGATCTCGCCCAAGGTAAAGACCTCAGGATGCCGGCCTAGCACACGGCCCATCATGGTGGTGCCGCTGCGGCTGTTGCCGACAACGAAGATGGGACCCCGCTGGCGCAGATCCGCGGGCGCCCGGACGCCGGGCTTCTCTGCCTGGCTAGCTCGCATCGCTTGCTCTCAGCCAGTGGCTCAGATCGCGGTTCAACATTTCCTGCAAACTCTGGATGTCAGTCCGGTACAGATCCATCAGGAATCGACTGGAGTCGGCGTCCATCTTGGATCTAGCGTCGTCTCTGAAGAGCAGCAATTGGCGGAGTTGCGCTCTGACCTGGTGGTTGGGGATGACCCTGGCCCTGATGGCGCTGGAGAGCCGGGACCGGAACAGCCGGGAGGCGAGAACGTTCTTCGCCAGCCGGTTTTTCGGGACCGAGTACTTGTTGTAATGGACATCCGTCCGGATCTCTTCAGCGTAGCCCGGCTTCACATCCAGGAACCCGAAGGTGCTTCTCAGAAGCGCCCTGGGGTCCCTGATCAGGTCCTCGTAGAGGAAGACCTTGACCCGCGCACTGCCGAACGTCTCCAGGTAACGCTGCACCTGCGCGGCGTAGAGGCCCAGGTCTATGTACTGGTCGGAGACGCCCCAGCCCTTGACCTCAGCCCGTTGGTCTCTCTCAAGTGCTTTCGTGAAAGAGAGCTCCTGCTTGCCGGCCCTGACATCCATCATGTAGTGGGAGTACGCCCGCTCCACGGGGTTGCGCAGGATAGCGATGATCCTGGCCTGCGGAACCGCATCTTTGATTCGGTGGGGCGCCCTCTCGTCCCACAGGTACGAGGGGCTGGCCTCTCCCACGGCCGACTCACTGGATCGTCCCTTGAAGAGCCTCAGGTATTCCTCCTCCGAGGCGACCGGGTGGGAGCCGCGTCCCGGAACGTCCGGTATCCTGGAGAACCAGTGCGGCTCTTTGTTGGGCGACATATAAACGTCGGGATGCTGGCTCAGGTAATGGTAGAGCGAAGTGGTACCGCTCTTCGCCGCTCCGACGATGAAGAAGTTGGGCCAGGTGTCTGATCGACGGAAGCCAGTCATCACGGAGTTCCCTGCCGTGCCATTATCAGATACCGGGGAACTCACTAGGAAGCCTTCTTGTTGACGGAGAGGTCAGGGCGCAGGTCCAGCATGGCTGCCGCTGTGTCTCTCGGGATCACGTACACGTTGGTGACGCGCTCGACGCCCGAGAGCGTAAGCTCTCCCAGGGTCTCTCCGGTCTCCATGGAGATTGCCTGCACCATGTTCGGGGTCTGCGGGACCGTCGGGTTCAGCGCCAGATACCTCCTGCGGAACTGGGAGACGCCCACGTAGAACAGGCCGAGGGCCTCCGACGCGGCCGCGCCCCTCACCCAACCCCTGGACGAGATCGTCCCTCGCGGGGTCCAGTCCGGGCTGAAGACTGAGATCCTGGAGCGGCCGCTATCGCAGACCCAGTAGTCTCCGCGCACTTTCCTGAGGGTATGGGGGCCCTTCAGTCCCAGGTGCGCCACCTCGCCAGTGCTCAAGTTGACGACGCCGCCGTTCCCCTGGCGTCCCATCAGCCTTCGGGCTGCGCGCCGGATCAACTGGGAGTTGCCCAATGCGTAGTGGACCAAGACGTAACGATCTCCGTCAAAGCCCTCGAATACCTGGTTGCAGTGGAATCTCTCTGCTTCCTCCTTCACGTCCGCGGCAAGGTGCCGCTGGTCGTCCTCGTCTTCGGCCAGGTGGGCTGATATCTTCGGTGAGGAACCGTACGCTGAGAGGTTCACGCGTGCGGTCACGTGTTCCCGCGCGATGTCGAAGGCCACTATCTGGTCAAGTCCGGTGTTTGCCAGCCAGAGGGTGTCTTTCGCCATGGTTAATTCGTGTAAGTCCCGCAGGTCGGGAATTCCGAAATCCACGACATGCTGGCGCGCCAGGTCCACCTTGAACAGCTCGGTCTCGGTGGCAAGATATAGGACACCAGATGCCTCTGGATGCGGGGCCATCGAGATGACGCCCCATTCGCCCCAGGAGTCGAAGCAGGAGGCGTTGTGCACCTCCCCGTCCATGATAATCTGCACGGGCCTGACTCTGGAACGCTCGAGTCGGCGGTCTTGCGGGAAGGCGTGAAGAGAACCGAGGACCAGAAGAGCCTCATCCGGATGTATCAGTGATCCCCACGTATTCACTTCCGCCATGCCTGATCCTGCCTCCAGTCTCTTTGCCTGTCCCTGGATCTTGCGAGTCTCTGCAAGGAAGATGCTAATGGGGGTCGGAGCGAGGCGCGTCTGCCAGGTGGCACATTTTGGGCACGGGGTGGCTCTATGTCGGGTTCGCGGCGGGTCAAACGTTGTAGACTGCGGCTATCATGGTCGTTATGGTGATCGCTTCGAGCCTCGTATCTATGGCACCATGCCGGGAGTTCTTCCTCGCCGGAGCAAGCTCGCCGGCGGTATCCGGTCCCCTGGCTCCCTCCTCTGTCCCGGCGGCCTGCCAGGGCGAGAATCGGGATAAGATTTGTTCCTGAGAAGGCCGCTGCCGGCGCACGTCCTGTTGCTGGTGAGCTTCATGGGCAGCTTCGGATTCCTCGGTTTCTACCCCACCTTTCATATCGAGTTGATTACGGAATCGTGCATCGTCCTTCTATATCTGTGGCTTGCGCTTTCGATACCCATTGACTCGAGGTGGTTTCTGTACATATTTCTTCCGGCGTTCGGGCTGGCGATCTTCATACTGCTGTACGCGTATGTCTTTACCATCAGAACAGGTGCTCCACTGTTACCGAGCATCGTCGCCCAGAGGTACTACGTGTACTTCCTGATCGCGCCGGTTACCTACGCGTTACGCGTATACGGCTGGAACCTGTCCGACTTCAGGCGCGTCTTCGTCCTGGCGATGTTGATGGCGATGGCGAGCCGCATCGTCGCCGACTTCACGCTCTCGCCGAGGTCCTTGCTGCTCTCGGGAAACCTGTTCGCCTTCGGGCTGAACCAGATCTACAGCGATCAGGCGTATCTCCTCCGACGCCTGGACCTCAGTGTCCTGTTTTCGGCACTGTACTTCGGCAGGAGAGCGCTGCAGGTTCGGAGTGTATATATGATAGGCACGTACGTGGCGATAACGCTGCTGGCCGTCGTGCTGCTGATCGTGGACGTGCCACGCGTGTTGTGGGCGTCGGCAGTGTTTGCGATGGTCCTGTACGGCCTGTTCCTGGCGCGACCCAGGCGCGCCAGGATGTTCATCGTACTATTGCCGCTCTTCGCCCTGATCATATTTCTGTCGGTGCCGCAGATCGGCGCGGCCATCTCCGGGTTGTTCGGCGAGGAATTATCCTATACCGTCAGGGTTGGCAGCTCCCAGACGGCCTGGGAAGTAGTCTCCAAGCACCCGTTGTTCGGCATGGGCCAGGACAGCGCCGGGTCGCTCACCTTCCAGGAGTTGTTCGGTGAGACGTTCTTCCCTTCTGACGTCGGGCTTCTGGGCATCGCGTTTCAGTTCGGCGCGGCAGGGCTTCTACTGTACCTGTTCTTTTGCGGGTGGTTGTTCGTGAACCTGCTACGCACACTCTGGAGCTACGGTGAAGGGGCTCGCAGCGCGGAGTGGACGTTCTTGTGGGCGCTGTTCATCATCGACCTGGCGATCATGCTGGGCTCTCCGATACAGGCGAGGTTCATCAAGCCTGAAGGACTCGCGATAGCCGCGTTCTCTCTGGGTCTCCTGATGGGGCGCCAACACCTCCCGCTGGACCATCCGCGTGCGGACTCGCGGGGAACTTCGATTTCTACGCCGTCGAAGTCCGCTCATTCCGACTAGTCCGCGAGTAATCCTTCCCTTTCGTTGCATGGTGGATCTCCTCGGCATACCCTCAGGGTCACGCCGCACGGGAGGTTCGCCAGGCACAACAGGTACGTCGTCCGACTGACCCACGAGGCTCGAAGCCCTCGTGCGTCGAGGCCGGGCGCACGCCCGCAAACTACCTTACAACTGTACCGCGCTAGAAAAGGACCGACGTCTCGAAGTGCGTGGCATAGGGGCGGCGCCCCCGTTGTCCGCGAGCGGCGTTTCTCGGAGGGACTGGAGGTATCTCGGGAAGAAATGGTCCATGTGGAGCAGGTCATACAGCGTATTTGCAGCACTTTGTCTTCATCAAGAACACTCCAATAAATGTGCCATGTGGGGGATGTTTCCAAGCTTCGGCCCAACTAGCATCATGAATGCTGAAACAAACGAGTTGGAGATAATCTCCCACCTGTGAAGAGAGGAGCTTTACATTGAATATATGGGTCCCCAAATCGAGCAGTGCCAGCACCGCTCGTCTCCGATTTGCGGTGCTTGCTGCCGTATTGCTGGCGATGCTTGTTTGTTTTGGCTTGCAGAAAAGTATTCCCAAGGCGCAGGCAGACACTACCGATGTAGGTTACAGGGACTTTTCCTACACCGGCACCGCTTCTCCCACCGGCAACAAGCCCCAGGACAAGCTCTGGTACACAGCTGATGGCACCTGGTGGGGGATCCTCTTTAACTCCTCAACCGATTACAACATCTACCGTTTTGATAAAACCACCCAGAGTTGGTCTGATACCGGAGTGCTCATAGACAAGCGCAACAACACCAAGTCAGACACTCTATGGGACGGCAGCCACCTCTACATAGCATCATCGACGGTCAGCGCCGCTGGTACGGATCAAAATGCTTACCTCAGACGCTACTCCTACGATCCGGCGACCCAAAAGTGGAGCCTCGATAGCGGCTTCCCAGCATTGATAGGGACCGGTCCTATGGAGGCGATAACACTTACGAAGGACTCCACGGGTGAGCTGTGGACGACCTTCACCCAGCCCGACCCTACCGGACAGTCCCGCCAAGTCTACGTCAACCATTCCCTGGACAGCGACTCTAGCTGGGGACAGCCTTACGTCCTCCCTGTTGCAGGCGCCAACAACCTCAGCCCCTCCCTCGACGACATCTCGGCGATAGTAGCCTTCGACCTGAAGACCCAGGCGCCGAAGGTGGGGATCATGTGGTCCAACCAGAACGACGGGGCAATCTACTTTGCCGCGCATCCCGACGGCACCTCCGACCAGAACTGGCAGTCATACCCCGCTCCGATTCAGGGACCAAAGACCGCCGATGACCATATCAACCTCAAAGCCCTTGAGACCGACCCGAGCGGCAGGGTGTTTGCGGTAACCAAGACCTCATTAGGCGATACGCCTACCCCGGACCCCAACGCACCCTTGATTTACATGTCGGTGCTTGGACAGGATGGCACCTTCTCCAAGTACACCGTCGGTACGGTGCAGGATGACTTTACCCGTCCGATCCTGACTATCGACACCACAAACCGCCAGGTCTATGTTTTCGCTGCCGCGCCCTTGAAGAACACCGTAACCAATCCGGACGGCACCGTGACAGTCCTGGAACCCAGGGCGATCTTCTACAAGAGGACCTCCCTGGACAACATCTCATTCCCGGCAGGTCAGGGAACACCGTTTATCAGGAACGCGGCTGACTCCTTCACGGATAACCCTACATCCACCGACCAGAACGTAACCAGCGCGAGCGGACTCTTGGTTCTGGCTTCAGCGGATGATCCTGCAACCGGAACCCACGACTACCTGCACAACTTCATGGAGCTTGGCAATGGTGACACCACACCGCCGAAAACAAC
>DASSJP010000117.1:0-3865 GCA_035691165.1 Rubrobacter sp. | reverse complement strand
GCCAGCGCGTTGGCCTTCGGGAGAATTATATACCCTTAGGGGGATATAGTAAGCTGCTGAATCGCGGGCCGCGAAGCCCCCGCCTGCAGGCGGGGGCTTAGTGAGGTTTGAACGGCTACGTCCTTATGTAGATGCCGCCGTTGATATCGATGGACTGGCCTGTGATGTAGTCTCCGTCTTCGATCAGGTAGCGTACGGCGCGGGCGACCTCGTGCGGTTTGCCGAAGCGGCCGAGCGGGACCTGCTTCTTGAGCTTCTGCTGCGCTTCCTCGGGGATGTTGGCGACCATGTCCGTCTCGATGAAGCCGGGGCAGATAGCGTTCACAGTGATGCTGCTCCGGGCCAGTTCCTGGGCCGCGGTCTTGGTGAAGCCCAACAGGCCGGCCTTGGCCGCCGAGTAGTTGGCCTGGCCGATATTGCCAGCTTCTCCCACGAAGGAGCTCATGTTGATGATCTTGCCCCCGCCCTGCTCCGTCATGTGCGGCAACACCGCGTGGACCGTGTAGAAGGCGCTGTTGAGGTCGACCTGGATCACCTTGTCCCAGTCCTCGACGGAGAGCTTCTTGAGTGTTTTGTCTATGTTGATCCCCGCGTTGTTGACCAGGACGTCCACCCTGTTGAACTTGGCTATCGCCTGATCTATGAGGCTCTGGGCCTGCTCCGCGTCCGAGACGTCGGCATGAACGGCGATGGCCTCTCCACCGCTCTCCGAGATCTGGTTCACCAACTCCTCGGCAGGCTCTTTGCTCCTTGAGTAGTTGACGACGACCTTCGCGCCACCACTCGCCAACTCCTGCGCTATGGCCTTGCCCAGACCCCTGCTCGCGCCGGTAACGACAACGACAGCTTCTTTCAAAGTGCCCACGATATTCTCCCTTTCCCGTTTGCCTGTGAAATAGAGTTTATTGACAGAAGAATTCAGAAGCAAACTAGATACCATGCGCACGTAAATTCCGACTCTCCAGGCGTCCGTACCGTCTCAGAGAAATCCGAAGCGAGATTCTACCTTCAAAGCGCTACAATATTTCATAAAGATGCCGTCTGCACCTAAGATGCTCTGTCATAATAGGTGCATGTTGATTAGAGCCACGCACGATCTAGGTGTAGAAGCGACTTTTGGTGCAGGATCGGGGGTTGATCCCAAACTCTTTATTTGAGACTTTTTGGTGCAAGACCCGTCTGCACCCTTGACGAACGAATACATATATGTAAAATGCACATAGAGTATGGAAGAGAGAGCCATGAACAACGAAGGACAGGAGCGCAAGGTCGAGGGCCAAGAGCGAGAATTGCGTGGAGTTGAGGCGCGGCCGAGGAACTGGCTGGTGCCGGTGATCCTGCTATCTTTGCGGGAGTGGAACTCCTACGGGTACGAGCTCATGGAGCGGGCTTCGGCTTTCGGGTTCGAGGCTATGAACCCTGGGACGCTTTACCGGACGCTGCGGCAGATGGAGAAAGACGGCATCGTCGAGTCCACCTGGGAGACCTCAAGAGGCGGACCGGCGCGCCGGATGTACACCATCACCGACGCGGGTAAGTCCTACCTCGACTTCTGGGCCAAGTCGCTGGAGCAGTACCAGCACACCATGGACAACTTCTTCCGGCTCTACACAGGCAGGCCGCTACAGGAAGACAAAGAGAAAAAGGACGAGTAGCGGCGAGCAAGTTCGCGTCTTACGCGAGAAAGGAGATGTAGATGGCTACTACGCAGAAGGCTAACAAGGCAGTCGAGAGGCTCGCTGAGACCACGCGGGATTCCTACCAGACGGTCGTGGATCACGCCGTAGGTCTTCAGGAGAGGAACGTCAGGTTCGCGCAGGGGATAGTGGACGGCACCATCAAGGAGCTCCGCTACCAGGCTGAGAGCAACCGCACCGTTGTGGGTGAGCTCTTCGAGCGCGCCGAGGACCAGCGTGACGCTTACCAGACCCTCGTCGAGCAGTCCCTCGACGCCTACATGGACCTCGCCTACGCGCCCTTTACCTACTACAAGGAGGGCCTGGAGGCTGCCAGGAAGGCCACCAGGTAAGCCGTAGTATCAGGTCGAGGTTTTCGGAGCGGACCTTCGGGTCCGCTCCTTACTTTTATGTTTTATTGCCCGGATATCGGGTAATAAACAATCTGTATGCAAGCTGAGGAATAGGAAGTGAGATCATGGACGAGAAGCAGCAGAAGCAGGTGAACGAAGCGGCGGAGAAGTTTGCCGACGCGCTGAAGGAATCCTATCAGTCGATCGCCGACCGCTCCGTCTCCGCCCAGGAGCTCAACGCGCAGTTGACGCAGGACTTCTTCAACGGCGTTATCAACAACCTGAGGACCCAGGCCGAGAACAACAGGGCTCTGTCTGAGGACCTCATCGAGCAGCAGCGAAAGCAGCAGGAGGCCTCTCAGACGCTCGCCCAGGAGTCGGTGAACGCCTACATGGACTTCCTGAACTCCATGTTCGCCTACTACAGGGGTAACCTGGACGAGGTACAGCGGAGAACCAGCAAGTAACTGATGAGCAACGCGTTGTAGAGTTTGAAGAGGGGTCCGGGCCTTATGGTCCGGGCCTTGTCTTTTGATGTATCCTCTCATAAGTGCAAAACGGAAGGAGTAAAGGGTGAGCTTCGGCAACGGTAACGGAAACGGCGAGGTAGTAATCTCGACGCCCCTCAGGACGGCTATAGGTACCTTCGGGGGTGCACTCAAGGATACACCGGCGACCGACCTCGGGGCGACGGTCGGCAAAGAGGTCCTCTCCCAGGCCGGCATCGAGGGTGACCAGGTGGATCAGGTCATAGTCGGTAACATCCTCTCTGCCGGTCAGGGCATGAACCCGGGGCGCCAGGTAGGTATAAAGAGCGGCCTCCCCGTCGAGGTTCCCGGCATGACCCTGAACAGGATGTGTGGCTCGGGACTTCAGGCCGTAATCTCGGCGGCGCAGGAGATAGCCCTTGGCGACGCTGACGTTGTTATGGCCGGCGGCATAGAGAACATGGATCAGGCGCCGTTCCTCATGCCCAAGGGCCGCTACGGTTACAGGATGGGGATGCCTGACGCCAAGATCTACGACCACATGGTCTACGACGGCCTGTGGGACGTCTTCAACAATTACCACATGGGTGTCACGGCAGAGAACGTCGCGGAAGCGTACGGCATAACCCGCGAAGATTCCGATTCCTACGCCGTGCGTAGCCATCAGCGCGCCGCCAAGGCTCACGAAGAAGAGCTGTTCGACGGCCAGATCGTGCCCGTCGAGGTGAGGCAGAAGAAGGAGAAGGTCCCGTTCACCACGGACGAGCACATCCGCGCGAACGCCAGCGTGGAGGGCCTTCAGAAGCTGAAGCCAGTCTTCAAGAAGGACGGCGGTACGGTGACCGCGGCGAACGCTTCAGGCATCAACGACGGAGCGGCCATGATGATCGTGAGCAGTGAGCGCAAGGCCGAGGAACTCGGACTGCCCGTGGCGGGCAGGCTTGTCAGCGCCGCCGTCGCCGGCGTCGACCCATCGGTCATGGGTACTGGTATGATCCCAGCCTCCAGGCTCGCCCTGAAGAAGGCAGGGCTCTCTGTGGACGACCTTGACGCCGTCGAGGCGAACGAGGCTTTCTCGTCCATCGCGATCGCCGTCGGACGCGAGCTCGAAGTACCCGAGGAGAAGCTCAACCCCGTCGGCGGGGCTGTGGCCCTAGGGCATCCGATCGGGGCCACAGGCGCCGTCCTTACCGTCAAGATACTGCACCACCTGGCCCGCACAGGAGGCCAGTACGGCCTGGTGACGCTCTGCATCGGTGGCGGCATGGGCATAGCCGCGATCTTCGAGCGCATCTAGCAGCGATTCGCAAGCAAGTAGCGACAGAGGAGCGGCCCACGGGCCGCTCCT
>DASSJP010000116.1:0-6120 GCA_035691165.1 Rubrobacter sp. | reverse complement strand
ATCAGCCAGGACGAGCTAAGAGAGAAGATCCTGCACACCTTCGAGGCCGCGAGGCACGCTTGGCACATACCGCTGCACATCGGCCCGATAGACATCTCGATCAACAAGAGCATCTGGTTCCTGTGGATCGGGGCTGCCGTTACGTTCCTGATATTGTTCGTCGGCAGCAGGTTGCTCAAGGACCGGCCCGGCGCCTACCAGGTGGTCGTCGAGGAGCTCTACGGCTTCGGGCGTAACCTCGGTGGACAGGTCGGGGAAGAGGGGAGGAAGTGGTTCCCATACACGCTCTCGCTCTTCGTATTCATCCTGGTGTTGAACTTTATCGGCCTCATACCGAATACCTATCCCGTAACGGCGAACATATCGTTTACGTTGATGCTCGCGTTACTCACCTTCATTCTCACCCAGTACGAGGGCTTCAGGCGCAACGGCGCGGTGACTTACCTCAAAAGCTTCGCGCCACCGGGGTTGCCGCTCAAGCCGATCATGGTGCCCTTCATGTGGGGGATAGAAGTCTTGGGGGAGTTCACCAAGCCCCTCACGCTAGGGATGCGGCTCTACGCAAACATCCTGGCAGGGCACCTGATCATCTACGTCTTCCTCGGGCTCATCCTGTACTTCGGTAGCTTCATCGCGATAGTCTCCGTGCCGCTGTCCGTAGTGTTCTATGCGTTCGAGATCTTCGTCGCCATCTTGCAGGCGTACATATTCGCTATACTCACGCAGGTTTACATCGAGTTGGCAATGTTCCGTGAGGATCACTAAAAGTCGTAGTCAAGTCAAGAGAGTCAGCCGAGAGGCGAAAGGAGTAAGAAGATGGACACATTGGCGTTGATACTACCCGCACTAGCGCTGCTTCAGGCAAGTGGGGACGTAACCATGATCGGTGTCGGCATCGCTGCCGGCACGGCGGTCATCGGGCCCGGGGCGGGGATGGGATATCTCATCGGGCAGACCATAGCTTCCATCCATCGGCAGCCGGAGGCTTTCGACCAGACCAGGACCCTGATGTTCCTCGGAATCGGTCTCGTCGAGGCGTTCGCCCTCTACGGCATCGTCTTCGCCCTCCTCATAGCCTTCGTCCTCTAGAGAGGAGAGCCTATGCTCGACCCGACGGGGATCTTCGATCTGGGCAATACCAGCCTGATCTTCTGGGAGGTCATAACCTTCCTTATCTTGCTGTTCTTGCTCATCAGATACGTCTACCCGCCGATCCGGAAGCAGATCCAGGACCGGCAGGCCCAGATCGAACGCTCCATAGACGAGGCCGAGAAGACGCGCACAGAGGCCCGCGAGCTACTTGCCGAGTACAGGCGCCAGATCGAGGAGGCCCGCGGTGAAGGCCGCCGCATCCTGGACGAAGCCCGTAAACAGGCCGAAGCCCAGCGCGAGCGTACGAAGAAGGAGGCACGGGAGGAGGGCGACCGCATCATCCAGCGCGCACGCGAGGAGATAGACCGCGAGCGGGAAGCCGCTGTGCGCGAGGTTCGCCGCGAGGTCGCCGACATGGTCATCCTGGCCTCCGAGCAGGTCATCGGGCGCTCCATAGACCGCGATGAGCACGAGCGACTGATCTCCCAGGCCCTCGACGACCTGGAAGCCGAGGTCGCCGGCGCGACCGCCGGTGAAGGTAGCGGGACGACTTGAGCGCCGTTTCGACGTACGCCGAGGCGCTCTTCGAGGCGGCGCGTGAGAGAGACGAGCTCGAGGAGGTTCTCTCGGATCTCGAAGAGTTCGTTTCCGCCCTGCGGGAGACCGAGGAGCTAAGGCTCTTCTTCTACGGCGGGCAGATCCCCGAGCGCCAGAAGCGCAGGGCCCTGGACGGCCTGACAGAAGGCATGCAGACTTCGACGACCAACTTCCTCAAGGTGCTCGTGGACAACGGGCGGGAGGAGATCCTCGATGAGGTGCTAACCCGTTACGAGGAGCTCGTCAAAGAGTATCTCGGCAGGATCGAGGTCGGGGTCACGACCGCGGTGGACCTGTCGGAGGAACAGCTGGACCGGCTCAAGGAGCGGCTCGAAAGGGTGCTCGAAGGCCGGGAGGTAATCCTGGAGGCCAACGTTGACCCTGACCTCATTGGTGGCGCGGTCTTCCGGTTCGGAGGACGCTTGATGGACGGCAGTATCCGGGGGCGGTTGGAGAGCCTCCGCGAGGGGATGCTCGAGAGGAGTGTTGTTTAGTGGGTAGGCTCAGGCCGGAGGAGATCTCCTCCATACTCAAAGGCGCTATTACGGACTACGAGAACCGCGTCAGGACCGAGGAGGTCGGGCAGGTTCTGGAGGTGGGGGACGGCATCGCGCGCGTCCACGGCCTGACGAACGTTATGTACCAGGAGATGGTGGAGTTCGAGGACGCCAGGGGAGAGAAGATCATCGGCCTCGCGCTCAACCTGGAGGAGGACAACGTCGGCGTCATCGTCGCCGGCGAGGATACCCACATCCAGGAGGGCAATACCGTAAGGCGCACCGAGCGTCTGGCGAGCGTGCCAGTGGGCGAGGGCGTGCTCGGCAGGGTTATCGACGCCCTCGGGCGCCCGATGGACGGCAAAGGCGAGGTCGAGGCCGAGGAGACGCTCCCGGTGGAGATCGTTGCTCCCGGCATCATCAAGCGCCAGCCCGTCAAACAGCCGCTCCAGACGGGGATCAAAGCTATAGACGCCATGATCCCCATCGGACGCGGACAGCGCGAGCTTATCATCGGAGACAGGAAGACGGGAAAGACCTCGATCCTGCTCGACACCATTATCAACCAGGCCGACCAGGACGTGAAGTGCGTCTACGTCGCTATAGGCCAGAAGGACTCAACGGTGGCTGGCGTCGTCGCCGCCCTCGAGGAAGCCGGTGCGCTGGAGTACACCACGGTCGTCAATGCCTCGGCCGCCCAGTCCGCGACGCTGCAGTACCTTGCACCGTACGCGGGGTGCGCCATCGGCGAGTACTTTATGAACAGGGGCGAGGACGCGCTCCTGATCTACGACGACCTCTCCAAGCACGCCGTAGCCTACAGGCAGATGATGTTGCTCTTGAGACGCCCGCCGGGCCGCGAGGCGTATCCTGGGGATGTTTTCTACCTGCACTCTCGCCTGCTTGAGCGCGCAGCGAAGCTCTCCGAAGAGGCAGGAGCCGGTTCGCTCACGGCGCTTCCCGTCATCGAGACCAAAGCCGGGGACATCTCGGCGTACATCCCGACCAACGTCATCTCCATCACGGACGGCCAGATCTTCCTCGACTCGGACCTCTTCAATTCGGGCCAGCGTCCCGCCATCGACACGGGCAACTCCGTGAGCCGCGTGGGATCGTCGGCCCAGATCAAAGCCATGAAGAGCGTGGCAGGCACCCTGCGTCTCGACCTGAACCAGTACCGCGAGCTCGCCAGCTTCGCCCAGTTCGGGAGCGACCTGGATAAAGCGACGCAGCAGACGCTGAACCGCGGGGAGCGCCTGACGGCGATCCTGAAACAGGACGAGCGCGACCCGATGCCTGTGGAGGAGCAGGTCGTGGTCCTGTACGCCGCTTCGAACGGCTACCTGGACGATGTGGAGACCGAGGCCGTCCCTGACTGGGAGAGCCAGTTCCGCGACTTTATGCGCAACAGCCACAGCGACTTGCTGGACACCATTCGCTCCGAGCAACAGCTCTCCGACGAGAACGAGGAGAAGCTGCGTGAGGCCGTGGAACATTTCAACTCCAACTACGAGCCCGAGCACACGAGCCTCGTCGATGTCTCCGCAGAGGACGCAGATAACGAGCCCGAGCAAGAGAGCGGCGAGGAAGAGGGGAGCTAGCGCTTGGCGTCCGCCAGGGACTTTCAGAGGCAGATCAACACCGTAAAGAACCAGGCCAGGGTCTTCTCTGCCCTGCAAACGGTATCCTCGGTGAAGTTCCGCAAAGCGGAGGCCAGGGTCAGGCGGGCACGCCCCTACGCTGAGAACGTCGAGGAGATGATGCGCGACGTGGCGCGTAGCGCCTCGGGAGACCTCCCGCTTCTCGCTGGGAGGGAGGTGCAGCGGGTAGCAATCTGCACCCTCACGGCCGACCGCGGCCTGGCTGGTGGGTTCAACGCGCAGGTGCTGCGGCGGACCGTCCGGCTCAGGGAGGAGAAGGACCCCGACGCCCTGCAGGTCGCGAGCGGTCGCAAGGCCGTCGCTTTCTTCCGTTTCAGGCGGGTCGAGCTCGCCGAGGTCTTTACCGGTTTCACGGACAACCCGACCTACGAGAAGGCGCGAGAGATCGGGCGCGCCCTCACGCGTCTATTCGATGATGAAGAGTCCGACGAGGTGTACCTGGTCTACAACCGCTTCGAGAGCGCCCTGAATCAGAGGCCCGTCGTGAAACGCCTCTTGCCCGTAGCCCCTGAGGAGGAGGAAGAGGAGAGCGGCGTCTCCTATATGGAGTACGTCCCCGATGCGGAGACGGTCCTGAAGAGGCTCGTTCCCCGCTACGTTGAGACGATGGTGTGGCAGGCACTCCTCGAAGGCGCGGCTGGGGAGCACGGCGCCCGCATGACGGCGATGAAGAACGCCACGGACAACGCAAACGACCTGGTGCGAGACCTTACCCTCCAGATGAACAAGGCACGCCAGGCCCAGATCACTCAGGAGATACTCGAGATCGTCGGGGGCGCGGAGGCCCTCTCCGCGGGCTAGAGAGAAGGAGTTTTTATGACCGAGAGCGGACAGCCTTTTAATCGCACGACCTTCGGCGGCGACAGGGGCGAGGTAGATAACGGCCACACCGGTACGCAAGAGAGCCAGGACGGCCACGAAGAGCGCCGCGAAGGCGTAGGCACCGTCATCGAGGTCAAGGGGCCCGTCGTCGACGTCAGGTTCCCGCCTGAGAACATACCGGAGATCTTCAACGCCGTCACGGTGCCCCTCGAGTCGGACGGGGAGACGACCGAGTTGACCCTGGAGGTACAGCAGCTTCTCGGGGACGATATGGTCCGCACGGTGGCCATGGCCTCGACCGACGGCCTGAGGCGCGGGGTGGACGCGACGGATACAGGCCAGCCGATAGCGGTGCCCGTAGGCAAGAGCGTGCTCGGGCGCGTGCTCGACGTTCTCGGGCAGCCCGTCGACGAGCAGGGTCCCGTGGAGGACGCTGAGGACTACTGGCCGATACACCGCCCGTCCCCGAGGTTCCAGGACCTCGCGACGCAGGCCGAGCAGTTCGTCACCGGCATCAAGGTCATAGACCTCCTTTGCCCCGTGCGCAGGGGTGGCAAGGTCGGACTTTTCGGTGGCGCGGGCGTGGGCAAGACGGTCGTAATACAGGAGTTGATCAACAACATCGCCCTCCAGTACGAGGGAACGTCGGTCTTCGCCGGCGTCGGCGAGCGCACGCGCGAGGGGAATGACCTCTACGGTGAGTTCCAGGAAGCCGGGATCCTCCCGAACGTGGGGCTTGTCTTCGGGCAGATGAACGAGCCACCGGGCGCACGCTTCCGCGTCGCGCTAACGGGCGTCACCATCGCCGAGTACTTCCGCGAGGAGCTCGGCCAGGACGTTCTCTTCTTCGTCGACAACATCTTCCGCTTCGTCCAGTCGGGCAACGAGGTCTCGGCACTTATGGGACGCATGCCCTCCGAGGTCGGCTACCAGCCTACCCTAGGGACCGAGATGGGCGCCTTGCAAGAGCGCATAACCTCGACGAAGAAGGGTTCGATCACGAGCTTCCAGGCCGTCTACGTGCCTGCCGACGACTTCACCGACCCCGCTCCTTTCACGGTGTTCGCCCACCTCGACTCGACGGTCGAGCTCTCGCGTTCGCTTTCGGCGCAAGGCATCTACCCCGCCGTGGACCCCCTGACTTCGTCCTCGACCATGCTCGATCCTTCCATCGTGGGCGACGAGCACTACCAGGTGGCGCAGCAGGTGCAGAACATCCTGCAGCGCTACAAGGAACTTCAGGACATCATCGCGATCCTCGGTATCGACGAGCTGTCTGAAGAGGACAAGGTGATCGTGGGGCGGGCGCGCCGCCTCCAGCGCTTCCTCTCGCAGCCGTTCTTCGTCGCCGAGCAGTTCACGGGCCTCGAAGGCAAGTTCGTCGAGCTAGAAGAGACGATCCGGTCCTTCAAGGATGTCGTCGAAGGCAAGCACGACGACCTGCCGGAGCA
>DASSJP010000115.1:0-6887 GCA_035691165.1 Rubrobacter sp. | reverse complement strand
CGTACTTCGCGTAGTCCACGATCCGGCGCGTCGGAATTGCGGAGAAGGGCGCTCCTTCGCCTTCGGTCGTGACGCCTTTGAGCACCCTGAACCCGTCGCGCTCGACGACGGCGAGGACGTTGCGACGGATCAGCTGTCCCTGTTCGCCCCGGTTGAACCTCGTGGCAAGGCCGGGCACGTTCAGCGGCTTGTTTGTCAGGCTGGTCTGTACAGGGAAAGAGGAGATCAAACCCGCGACCGCGGCTGCGGTGTAGGCTGGAGGGAGTTCGGTTCCATCCGGATCTCTGAGACCCGGTGCGACGAGGATCACTCGGTCGTCCGCCATGCTGTGCCCGAGAAAGTCCGCCGTACTATCCCCCGGCGCCCCGATGACCCCGATGCGCTCGTAGTCGGCCTGCTCGGTCGAGTTGAGATGGCCGAGGAGAGCCGATCCCATTGTCCCTGCGTCCTGGCCTGCCAGAACCACGATGTTGACGAGCCTGTCAGCCAGTGCCTCCAGGCCGAGCGTGTACTCGTCCCGGCCGGCCTCGGCGCCGTTGCTCCCTGGCACGTTCACGCCGGTACCGAAATACGCATCGACGCCCGTCTGCGGAAGGTTGCCCCCTTTGTTATCGTCGGCCTCGGCGGAGATGAGGGATGACGAGCGGTTGACCTGCCACGCGAGCAGGTTGCCGTCGGGCACCGTGTACCGCTCGATGACCGCGCCGTACGTCAACGTCACCTGCGCGCACGCGTCAGCCTCGATCAGGTACGAGGCGACGAGAGTGTCACCCTCCGCCTCATCCGGCGCTTCGTCCTCGGCGAAATCGAGGCTCCCATCCCAGGTGGTTACGAGCACCTCTCCCGATTGCGGATCGGCGTGATCCAGGGCGTAGGTGGCGACGACCGTCTGTGTGCCCGTGGGGACCTCGCTGGCCTCGAACGTCAGCTCGCCCGTTGCGTTATCGACCCTGACCTCGCCAGCACCCGGCGCCCCGCCGGCACCGTAGAGGATGTCGCCGTCGCCGTACTCCCTGACCACTTCTCCGTCAGCGTCGAGAACGCGGACCACGTTGATATCGGGCACCTCGACCACGAGCGTATCGGCGTCCACGCTCGCGAGGAAGAAGCGGTTATTGCGCCTGACGACCTCTTCGTCGCTTATGACCCTCTTGTAGACGATGTCCGGTGTCTCCGTCCGCCTTGTGGCGCCACGGGTTATGCGGATACGGTTCTCCGGTGAGGGCCTGATCGAACCGTACCCGAGCTGGTCGAAATCCTCAGTATGGGTCTCGTCCTCGACCCGACAAGGGTCCTCCGCGGTATCTATCTGGATCCTGATGTTGTTGGCCCACGTGCCAGGCGTCTGTGCGCCCAGCACGGCAACGCTTAGCCCGTCCGCGTCCTGTACGGCGAACGTCGCGCTGGATTGACTCGACCCGGCTACCCTGACCGCCATCACCGACGCGGCGCCATTGCTGTATATGTGCTCGAGCGCCCTGAAGAGTGTGAGCGGGTTGGCACCGTCTTCAGGGCGGTCGAAACTATCGGAAAGCCCGAACCTGGCCCGCGCGTCGGTCAGACCCGAAAGGGTGATCGGCACACCGATCGGACCGTTGGCGGCAGTTCCGATGACCCCCACGATGCCGGTAGCCACCCTGCCTGCCGAGATCAAACCTTCGGCCCGAACCGTGATGTACGTCCCCGGAACAACCATCTCGGTCATGGTGTTGGTCTCCTTTGAACTCTGGAATGAATGGGTGGACGTCTACGGAAGAGACTCGTGAGGTCCGTCTCGGCTCTCGTGAACGCAAGAGTATCTGGAGGTTGAACTTCTTCGTTGCCCGAATCTGCCGACACAGGCCAAGGGTTGCTCTTCGATCATCGCCTCCTCGCCGGCTCCCCAAAGCTGAGCCTGACGCCCGGGCGAACCGCATCCATAGTTTGGCGCGAGAATCTAAGCAGTTGGCGATGATCTGCGGATGAATCCAGAATGATTATCGGATGAATTCACCCGATTTCGTGAGGAATGCTAAGCCCACGGTATCCGGCTGAAGATAGTCGAGCACCCTGGCGCCACACAGGGCTCTTGTGCTCTTGCCGGTCGAGATCTACAACCACGACATGAGGAGGGCCGCAACCAATGTCACGACCCTCGTCAGAAGGCGCAGGTCTTTACGAAGGCCGCAGTCCTTCCTCGAACCAGCTAGTCGTAGGTATGTCTGTGGGCCGTACCTCCAGCTTTTCCAGCGAGTACTATGGGCGGAATACGCGGAAGTAGTCGAACTCGGCCGTCGCCCCTGACCCACCCATCGAGACCAACCCGAGGCGCATGTTCGTTCCGGCCGGGAAGGTCCATACTCCGCCCCAGATCCAGTGCTCCCCATCACGGCTCGTCGCCGCCCTGTACTCGTGCTCGCCGTTGCTTGGATCTATGCGGTGCGAAATGCGCAGCCAGGTAGTGTCTGCGGGTGGACCGACCATCATCCCACCGTAGCCGCCCGCTTCTTTGGCGAACTCGGTGCGCCTGCCCGTTCCGACGGCAACGTGGACCAGCTTGGTGTACAGGTCGTCGTTGGCGTAAGCGACGAGTCCGGCCTGCTGGAAGCTGCGGTTCGTGTTTACTCCCAGGTCCATAGTCAGTTTGGTCTCGACCGTGTACTCGCCCTGGGGTGCTTCCCTCAGCAGCACCGAAGCGTCATTGCGATCCCCAAATAGATCGGCGTTCTGTGTCGGCCAGCGGAACACGCCGGAGTCCTCCTGACCGGCCTTGGCCCTCACCCACGACCAGGAGCGGTCGAGCTTCTTATCGTTGAACTCGTCGCTGAAGTTGGTGTCCATCGCTCCGACAGTGGGGTCAGGCACCGTCTGTGTAACGGGCGTGTACAGCGGGGTCGCGCCCACGTTATCCGCCTCTGACTGCGCGGAGCGCGACGCCACGCCGACGGCTCCCTGCCCACCGGCTCCGCCCGTCAACGTGCGTTGCTGGCTCGCCAGTGGATCACCCAGGCGCGCATCGGTTACTTCGGCCGTCATCGCCGTCCCCCGCACCTCTATTGCGACGTTGTGCCAGATGTCGAAGCGGAACCCGGCGGGCAGCGACGTCCTCTGAGAGCTGTGGCGGCCGTTCACGAGCACGTCCGTCACCAGAGCCTTCGCCCCTGCATCGAGCCATGCCTCGATGTGGTTGGACGGGTCACGGTATGCCGCGACGAGCCCGGCGGCTCCCGTAGATCCTGCGGGGAAGCGCAGGTCGGCCTCCGCCCTGAAGTCTGCGGGCGCCTGATTATTACTGACCAGGTACGACGGTTTGCTCGCCGGAGCGCTCTGGCGGACGTAGGTCCCGGCGTCCTGTTCGCTCGCAAGTTGCCAGCCGTCCTGGGCCGCCCCTTCGCGGCGCCACCCGGCGCCGAGGGTCGTATCGCCGTTGAAGTCGTCGCCGACGGCGAAGGAGGTTACTGGCGCTGCCTGGCTGTCCTCGGAGGCCCAGGCGCCGGCCCTGACAGTGGGCCAGCCGTCGATCCAATCGAGGCGGTCGATGAGCATCGGCCTGCGGTTGATGCCCTCCCTCGGAGGCTCGAGATAAGGGTTGTTCTTGTCTATCGCGTGGTATACGAACCACTGCTGGCCCGAGAGGTCGGTGGCCATAGAATGGTGGCCCGGACCGACCCACTTGTTGCCGTTCGCCGAGAGCACCAGGGAGCCTCCCCTGCGCGAGGCCATCATGGAGACGCCCTCCCGGTCCACGAAGGGGCCGAGCGGGCTCTTCGAGCGGCCTACGAAGACCTCGTAGCTGCTCAGAGCACCAGAGCAGCAGCCGCCTTCGGAGATGAACAGGTAATAGTAGTCGCCTCGGCGGACGACGTAGGCGGCCTCCGCCTGGCCTCCGTATGAGACCTGCGTCGCAGTGCTCGCGAGGCGTGTGCCGTCAGGCGTGAGCTTCGCCGCGCAGATCGCACCGTAACTGCCCCAGTACAGGTAGCGGGTGCCGTCCTTATCCGTGAACTCTGCGGGATCTATGTTCGTGGTCGGTGGGCAGTCTTCACCCGCTATGACCGAGCCGCCGGAGTCGGTCCACGGCCCCGTGGGAGTGGGCGCCGTGGCGAGGCCCACCGTGAAGAGGCTATCCTCGCCCGTCTCCCCGAAGTGGGCGGCGGAGTAGTAGAGATAGTACTTGCCGTCCAGGTAGCGTATATCCGGGGCCCAGAGGAACGTATTCTCACCGGGGGTGCCGGGCAGCCAGCTCGGGAAGGTGGACTCGGTGAACACGTCGCCCGCGTACTCCCAGTGAACCATGTCCTTAGATCTGGCCGTGGGCAGAAAATGGAACGCATTGTCACCGAAGCTCTGGCGCACGGGATCTGTGGTGCCGTAGGCGTACCAGTAGCCGTCCTTGCCTTTGATGATGGCGGGGTCGGGGAACGCGTCGAACGCGCCGCGCGATACCGGGTTCGTGTACGAACTCTCTACTCCTTGCGCCTGGGCAGCGACGAGAACCGACAACAAAACCAGCGTGATTGCAGCAACGCCCACCCACCGATACATCAGGCCATGCTTCTCCACCTTGCCCATCCTTCCGCTGCGAGAGACCCCTTATAACCTTTATAGCATCATCTTGAAGGAAAATGAAGATGCGCAAGAGAGGGCGATGCGGAAGGTATCTCAGGCCACACGCAGAGTCACGGTCGACCGTGGTCTCCACTTGTCCCCATCCGCGCATCTTCGGCCTCCCGGCAAGCGGACACATACGTCCGTCGCCAGGCTTTGATCTTCTCGTTATAAAATCCGGGGAACGGCATCCCTGTTCCCTAGATCACACGCGCCGATCCGGCGCCCGCTCAGCGTGCGAAGAACTCAACCAGCACGGGGGCGATGGCGTCAGCGGCGACGTTGTGATCCTGCCCTTCCAGGGTGCTGGCCCGCGCATCGGGGATGACTTCCGCGAGCGCCTGCGCCGTCTCGCTCATGAACGGAAGGCTCGCCCCGCCGACGATCACGATCGTCGGTGCGCTGACCGCCTCCGCTCTCTCGGTCGGCAGCGAGTAGTCGCCCATGATGGTGGCGTCGTATGCGAGCGTGTGTGCGATCGCCTCCTGAGCCTGCCAGAAAGGCTGCGTCCGCGCGAAGGCGACGAACTCGGGCGGAAGGCCTACCACCTTCGACATGAAGAACTCGACAGCGTCGCCCCTCCGGCCTTCCGCTATCATCTCGTTGTATTGCTCCACCTGGTCTGCCGGCGGTCGGCTATTTTCGTCGAGGATGTACGGCGGCTCCCACAACGCCAGCTTCGTGATGGGACGCCCGCTCGCCGCCGCTATGAGGGCGAGGCTCGCGCCTGAGGACGTACCGTACAGGAACGCGGACCCGCCGGCGGCCTCGATCAGGGCGTCTATGTCTTCGAGCTCGCGCTCGATCGCATAAGGTGGCGTGTCCCCGCTGTCGCCCCGACCCCGACGGTCGTAGTTGAACACGGTGAAGTGCTCCGCCAGGAGATCAGCCAGCGGGGCGTTCGACGCGCGATCCGTCGACCCGCCGCACACCAGGATGACCGGCGGTCCATCACCGAACCGATCGAACGCAATGGCGGTCCCGTCGCTAGAGGTTACTTCGTTCATGGGGCCTCCTTCGTCCACGCGCTGGCGGCTCTACCCGCCAGCATTCATTTGAAGCTCCAGCGAGTCTGGCTGAACGCTTCGCCTTTGCCAAAACCAAAAGCCTTCACTGGGGTCAACTGGTACACGACCGCCGCGCCACCTTCACCGTGGAAGGCGCCATCGCGCACGGTGAAGTGGAAGGGCGGATCGTACTTCGAAGTGTACCTATCGGCCACGCGCCGGAGCGTCGCCTCGTCGCTTACGACCGCGGCGGCGCTCTCGATAACGAGGTCGAGACCTTCGAGGACATTACACCCTGTCGTGATGACGCAGTGCGGGTTGTGCGCGAGGTTCTTTGCTTTGCGTTCGTCCGGGCCGGAAGCGAAGTAAAGTGCGCCATCCAACCAGACGGACACGAGGGGCGTGACGTGCGGCCTTCCGTCCGGCCTCACCGTCGAAAGCCAGTACACCTCGGCCTCCTCCAGGCGCTCGCGCGCGTCCGCCCAAGGAGTCGGGGTCGCGTCGTCGCTACTGAAGTGCGGTTCCAGCCCGGTAACCGGCTCGTTGTCAGACATCGGTCTTCTCCTTTGTTCCGTCGGTCCAGAAGCGCCTACCCTGCCTCGTCGGCGAAGTCGAAGGAAAGCCAGCGGTTGGGCCTGATCGTGAAGAGTACGAACTCGGGTGAAGGGTCTTCGAGCTCTGCCTTGACGAACCACTGCGCCTGTTCTTCGGGCAGATACCTGCGGACGACGGCGAGCACCTTCTCGGCTGACGGCGGACGGTCGGCCCCGACTACGGTCCCCTCGACGGTGACATACCTGTATGGGAACTGCTCGTGGTGAACGGTCAGGCTCAATGCGCCAGCTCTCTCGATAAGCCCGGCCTTGCGGGATCTTCGTCCCTGCGTCCCTGTGAAGAAGGTGATGTTCCCGCCAGGCACGTAGCCGTACCAGACCGGCGTGGTGTGCGGCGGCCGGTCATCGCCGGCGGCGACGCTCAACACGGCCACGTGCGGTTCGGCGAGGAACTCCTGACGCTCTTGTTCTGTCATCCGTCCTGGCATTCGTTCTCCTCTCCAAGTCGTCGCAGATAGCGCCGCCGTCATCCTTGTCAGTCTTCGAGCCATTCGGTGACAAAACGTTCGCCCGCGTGTATGTCTACCTGCCTGAGCCGTCCGGTGCCGGAGTTCACGAACTTGTGCGGTACTCCGGCGGGCACCACAACGACCTGGCCACCGCGCGCCTCGATCACGTCGTCTCCGGCGGTGAAAGTAGCCTCGCCTTCCTGTACCACGAAGACCTCCTCGTAGGGGTG
>DASSJP010000114.1:0-3916 GCA_035691165.1 Rubrobacter sp. | reverse complement strand
GAGAAGAAGGAGGGTAGCGAGAGCCCGTACCTGATCCAGCAGGAGCTCCAGGCAGCGATGATGGAGCACGCGAACCTGATGCGCGACGAGGAGTCTCTCAAGGAAGGATTAGGCAAGGTACTCGATCTCAAGGACAGGCTGCCGCAGATAAGCGTGCCAGGATCGAGGCTCTTCAACCCCGGCTGGCACACGGCTCAGGACGTACGTTATCTGATCCAGATCTCGGAGATCATCATCAGGACAGCCCTGGAGCGCAAGGAGCGCCGAGGAGCGCAGTGGCGGCTGGACTTCGACGGTCCGGACGAGGAGCTAGGGAAGATCAACTTCATCGTTAAGAAGGACGGGCAGGGCGAGGTCGGCATCGAACGGCGCGAGATACCGCCGATGCCCGAGCATCTTGCGTCGCTTCTGGAAGAGGAGAAGGCGAAGGCATGAGCGAAGTCAACGGCAACAACCCAGGGGGAGTGACCTCCATGGCTCACTCCCCGGTACCGGACGACGCGTTGGGCACCAGCGACAGGATGGCGAAGCTCAGGATCTTCCGCGGCGACGCGGAGGGCGGCGAGGAGGTCGAGTACGAGATACCGCTCATCGAGGGCATGGTCGTCCTCGACGCGGTGCTCGCGATCCAGGCCCGGCAGGCGCCTGATCTTGCTGTGCGCTGGAACTGCAAGGCGGCCCACTGCGGCTCGTGCAGCGCGGAGATCAACGGCAGGCCCAAGCTGCTCTGCAAGACGCGCGTTGAAGAGTACGGCGAGGGAGAGATCCGCGTCGGCCCTATGCGGGCCTTCCCCGTCATAAAGGATCTGGTCTCCGACGTCTCATGGAACTACGAGGTGTCGAAGGGCATCAAGCCGTTCCAGAGCAGCGAGCAGGCGCCGTTCACGATGTACGAGGAGGACGTCGAGCGCCTCTACGAGCCGAAGAGTTGCATCGAGTGCTTTATGTGCCAGGATGTCTGCCACGTGCTGCGCACTCACCACAAGCACCCCGAGTTCGCAGGCCCAAGGTTCTTCGTCAGGAACCAGTGGCTGGAGATGCACCCGATGGACGAGGCTGACCGTCTTCAGGACCTCAAGGAAGACAACGGCATCGGGTTCTGCAACATCACCAAGTGCTGCACAGAGGTATGTCCTGTAGACATCCACATCACCGACAACTCCATCATTCCACTCAAAGAGCGCGTCGCCGACGAGTACTACGACCCGGCCAAGTGGCTGATGCGAAAGATAAGGGGCAGATAGGCTACAGGCATCAGGTTTCAGGAAATTGTGGAGAGGGGCCGTTCCGAAGTCGGGGCGGCCTTCTTGTCTTCGCGGAGAGACGCGATAAGGCGAGGAAGGGCCGCACGATAATACCTGAAGCCTGTGACCTGACGCCTGAAACCCCTGATCGAGCGGACGACGGGCTTCGAACCCGCGACCTCCAGCTTGGGAAGCTGGCGCTCTACCAACTGAGCTACGTCCGCGTGAGGAAGGATTTTATCATGCCTGATGCGGCTCTTTCTCTGTCTTGAACTCGCAGGAGTACAGGTTCTGCCCCAGGTGCGCGGGACGTTTCGAGGAACGCATTCTGAAGGATGGCGATCCCGGACGGCTCGTGTGTGAGAAGTGCGGGTTCGTCTTCTATCTGGGGCCCAAACTGGTGGCTGGCGCAATCTTCGAGCTGGACGGGGGAATAGTCCTCATCCAGCGTGACATCGAGCCCGGCTACGGCAAGTGGACTTTTCCTGGTGGCTTCGTGGAGCGCGGCGAGAGGGCCGAGGTTGCCGCGGAGCGCGAGGTGCTCGAAGAGACAGGGTTGGAGATCGAGGTGAGGGAGATAGTCGGGCTCTACACTTACGAGGGCGAGGTACCCGCCATAGCCGTTTTCGCGGCGGGGGTCACGGGAGGCGAGCCCACGCCCCTTGACGAGACGATGGACGTCAGGAGTTTCCCACGAGACGGCCTCCCGTGGGCTGAGATGGCCTTCCCCAGCACCGAGCACGCGCTGAAAGACTACCTGCGCAAGCTGTAGTATTGGCTTGTCAGGTAGATCCACAGCCGGGAGCAGGCAACGATCCATGAACGAGACGGTACGGGAACCGCGCCGCGCACGCGGCGAGAAGTTCCGCGTGAGATCCGCGGTCGCTGCGCTATGTCTCTGTGCCATCCTCACGGGCGGGTGTGCGGCGACTTCTACGGATGAGCCGGAACGGTCGCAGGGGAATCAAACAACCTCCGCCGATCAGCCGTCCCAGTCTTCGGGCCAGGAGAAGGCTGCGAAAACGGCCCGTGTCGTATGCGGCCCTGGCGGTACGCGCGTGCTAACACCTCGCGTCGAGGCACGTCCTGACGGGGTGCACTTCGTACTAGACAATCGCTTCGACGCCGAGGCCGGCTACTCGGTCGAGTACCCGGAAGGCGGGGGAGAGGGCTATTCTGTGCCGCGCGGAGAGAGCGAGCACGTCGGAGACTTCCCACCGGGGAAGGTCCGTATCGGCTGTGATAAGCCGCCCGTGGACGGTACCGATATCGAGCATGGAGCGCTGGAGGTCGTGGATCCAAACGGCGTCTACAAGCCCGTCGAGCTCGAGTGTAAAAGTGGCATGATTGTGAGCGGAGGACCCGCGTACGCTCCGGGTGTCAAGGGCAAGAGGGGGGATCTTGTCGAGATCACCCGTCGCTCGTTTTCGGACCAGATCAGGGATGGTGACGAGGTGGAGTTGGCCGGATACACGGAGAGTCGAGACCAAAGGACCGTGCGCGTCGTGCGTGGTGGTCGGGTTGTAGCAACGGTCGAATACACCGGGAGAGGGAAAGGCTGGCTACAGGACCATTACGAAGCCTGCGCGAGCTTTTAGACTTTATAGAGAATCCCGCTCAACTTCCGCTTTCGGAGAGTGCCTCCTCTACGGCCGCGACTATGTTCGTTTCGTCGGCGAGACGTCCGACGCCAGGCTCCTCGTCCGCCGACGCCATAAGGCCCTCAGCGGGGCCGACCAAGCGGTGACCCCAGCTTTTCAGCGTCTCGACGTTGCGGACGGTGGACGGGTTGCTCCACATCTCGGGGTTCATCGCGGGGGCCCAGAGCACGTCTCTCGCGCCGGCGAGGATCGTGGCTGAGAGCAGGTCGTCGCCGAGCCCGATGGCGGCCCGCGCCATCGAGTCCGCGGTGGCGGGGGCGACGACGACGAGGTCGGCCCAGCGGGCCAGGGACACGTGCTCGACGCGGCCCGAGTGCTCCCACCAGGTCACGTCCGTGTGGACGTGGTCGCCTGCGGCTATGGAGAGCGTCTCCTCGGGGACAAAGCGGAAGGCAGCCTCGGTGGCGACGACCCTGACCTCGTGTCCGGCCTCTCTGAGGCGTCGGATCACACCTGGCGCCTTGTACGCTGCTATGCCGCCCGTTATTCCGACGAGTACTCTGGCCACGCCGTTAGTATACAGAGCCGGGCGTCAGGGCCGCTTAATTGGCCGACTGACCAAGGGGACGTCGTTGACAGACCATCGTCGTCTGCTATAAGCTCTGCCGCGATTGCCGATACGCCGAAAGGGGCGACCCAAAATGGTCGCCTCGGCAGGAGGATCTGAGGGGGAAGGTGCACTTGCCGGCCAGATGTATCGACGTAGCTGCGCGAGAGCGCTTCCTTCGCCCCTGTTACCAATCTGCGTCGTCGAGGAGGTTCTGGTGCGGTGACAATAAGCGGGACGGGCAGCAAGGAGCGTAGGATGCGCATCCTGGTAGCGAACGAGCCGCGCTCCTACCGAGAGGCTTTCGCGCGCGTCATCCAGACGCTACGTCCGCACATCGAGACCATAGCCGTGGACCCCGACGCCCTCGACAGCGAAGCGCTGCGCCTCCGTCCCGATCTTGTCGTGTGCGGGCGCGTCACCCCCACGGTAGAGACCGTTGCGCGTTGCTGGATGGAGCTCCG
>DASSJP010000113.1:0-2150 GCA_035691165.1 Rubrobacter sp. | reverse complement strand
CGCTCGGCTGAAAAAGAGCGACGAGGGACTTCGGCAGAGATCCTTCAACCCGGACAGCGGCCCGGAACACTGCCGTGAGGGCGGCCATGTGGACGTCGTGGCCGCAGGCGTGCATGAACCCGTTCGTGGCGGCGAAGGGCGCGCCGGTCTCCTCCTCGATGGGCAGAGCGTCGAGCTCGGCCCGCACCACGACGATCTCCCCTGGCGGGCCGACGCGCGCCACGAGACCCGTACCGGCTACGCGATCCACGCTGCGGGCCCCGAGTACTTCAGCGACGAGCCCGGCGGTGGTGTGTTCCTCATGGCTCGGCTCGGGGATAGCGTGCAGCTGATCGCGTAGCTCGACGGCTTGCGGAAGCTCCTCTTCCAGGGAATCGAGGAGTGTACGGAGGAGGTCAGTAGACACGCAGGTACCGCTCGCAGGCTTCCTTCGGCTCCGCGCCGTCGTGGAGGGAGATCTCGGTCCGCTTCAAGCTCATGTAGCAATCAAGGAGGTCTTTCGAGAACCAGGAGCGAACGACCTCATCGGACGCAGATCAAAGTCGCGAGGACCGGGGAAGATCCCGACCGCCCCTGTTAGCGGACCTATCACGCTGCGCCTCCTTTCAGTCGGCAGGTATCAAGGGAAAGCTGACGGCTGAAGCCTATCTAGTAGAGAGTTGAGGCCGTAGCCGACACCTCCTCAGGTGAGATCTCCCTGGCTATGGCTGATTGCGCCCGTGCCACAGCCACGTGGGTGCGCATGAGCGGTTCGCCGAACGCTTCATTCAGGACCCTGTCTTCCTCCAGCGCGTCAAGGGCTTCGTCGAGGGATGCGGGTAGCGGCCTGATGCCGCGGGAGGCGCGCTCCTCGTCGTCCAGCGTGGCCGGGTCCACCATCGTCGGCTCGCCGGGGTCGAGGCCGCGTTCGATCCCGTCCATCCCTGCTGCCAGGACAGCGGCGAGTGCGAGGTAGGGGTTCGACGTGACGTCTACAGGCTTGATCTCGACGTTGGCCGTTGCTGACTCCCTGCCGACCACGGGCGAGGCGAGCCGTACGGCGGCCTCTCTGTTGTCCAGGCCATAAGCGGCGTAGGCCGATGACCACATGCCAGGCGCAAGGCGCTGGTAGGAATTGGGACTAGCTGCGGTGAACGCCATGATGGCTGGCATGTGATCCAGTATCCCTGCCACGAAGCCCGAGCCCGGTCCGCTCAAAGCTCCCGAGGTGTCGAAGAGCACAGGGGCGTCGCCCTCGTAGAGGCTCACGTGCAAGTGGTGGCCGTTGCCCGCGCCTTCCAGGTACGGTTTCGGGGCCATCGTGGTCTGGAGGCCCATCCTGTGGGCTACGCCCCGGATCGCCTCGAGCACCATCACGCGCTTGTCCGCTGCCCTTAGGGCCTCGTCCTCTCCCACGGAGAGCTCCAGGTTCCCGTGCCCGACCTCCGCGTGGCATTGCTCGGGCCTTATGCCCATCTCCTCCAGCGTCTGGGCCAGCTCAGCGACGAAGTCAGCCGCAGAGGTGAGCGCGAAGCTCCCCGCGTACGGCGTTCTGTCCAGCGGACCATCGGGACCCCAGACGTAGAACTCGGTCTCGTAGGAGGCGAGCGAGCTGTAGCCTCTCTCGGCGAGTCTCCCTAGCACCCGCTTGAGAGCGCTGCGAGGGCATCCCTCCCACGGCGTGCGCGCGTCGGGCTCCGTCATGTCGCAGGAGACCATCGCCTGCCCGCGAACGAAGGGCAGGGCTGTGAGGGTCGAGAGATCAGGGACCAGCCGGCACTCCCCCACCGGGCTCAACCCCGACTCGGGGTGTAGCGCCCCGCTCGGGTCGAGAGCTAGCACCCCCTTCGCGAGCCCCACCCCGGCTCTCGCCCTCCCCGCGAAGCCGTCCCTGTGGACGGCCTTGCACTTGGGGATGCCGGCGTGATCCACGAACACGAACCGGACCCACAGAGTATCCTCAGGTAATGGCCGCGCCACGTTCTCCCGCACCCCACGCTCGGCTTGCATAGCACCCCCTATGACGTTGCTGAATACCTTTCCCTTCCGCAGTGATGCGTCCAATATCTCACGCTATGACCCTACATTCCACAGCGTTCGACCTTCTCCAAAGAAGGAGCCAAAACTCATAAAGTCAACCTCAGAGCACCGGCGCAGGCTGCAGGATCATC
>DASSJP010000112.1:0-10607 GCA_035691165.1 Rubrobacter sp. | reverse complement strand
GGGATCAACGACTCGGGCGGCGCGCGTATCCAGGAGGGCGTTGTCTCTCTGGCCGGCTACGCAGATATCTTCCACAGGAACGTGTTGGCTTCAGGCGTAGTACCCCAGATCAGCGTCATCGTCGGGCCCTGCGCCGGCGGCGCTGTGTACTCGCCGGCGATCACCGATTTCGTCTTCATGGTCGAGGAGACGAGCCATATGTTCATCACAGGTCCCGACGTTATTAAGAGCGTGACGGGCGAGGACGTCACTTTCGAGGCCCTTGGCGGCGCGGCCACCCACAACACGAAGTCGGGTGTCGCCCATTTCTCGGCCCCCGACGAGGAGACGTGCTTCGACGACGTTCGCTACCTGCTCTCCTTCCTCCCCGAGAACAACCTGGAGAGCGCCCCCTACTTCCGTCCCACAGACGACCCCGAGCGGATGGACGAGGAACTCGCGTCCCTGATCCCTGACTCGCCCCAGCGTCCCTACGATATCCGTGGCGCGATCGGAGGCGTGATGGACGACGAGGAGTTCTTCGAGGTGCAGGAAGGATGGGCCCAGAACCTCGTCGTCGGCTTCGCGCGGCTCGACGGTCGCGCGGTCGGGGTAGTGGGGAACCAGCCCTCCGTGCTGGCCGGGACGCTGGACATAAACGCGAGCGTGAAGGGCGCGCGGTTCGTGCGCTTCTGCGACGCCTTCAACATACCGCTCGTCACGTTCGTTGACGTGCCCGGGTTCATGCCTGGTACGGACCAGGAGTGGGGGGGCATCATCCGTCACGGGGCGAAGCTTCTGTATGCTTTCTCGGAGGCGACGGTGCCCAAGATGACGGTCATCACCAGGAAGGCGTACGGTGGCGCTTACGACGTCATGTGTTCCAAGCACATCGGGGCCGACGTCAACGTATCCTGGCCGACGGGTGAGATCGCGGTCATGGGCGCGCCCGCCGCCGTCAGCATCATCTTCAGGCGCCAGATCTCGGAGGCCGAGGACCCGGACGCCAGGCGGGAGGAGCTGATCTCGGACTACGAGGAGCAGTTCAATAACCCGATGGGCGCCGCAGAGATGGGCTTTATTGACGACGTGATAGACCCGCGAGAAACGCGGCCTTATTTGATCAAAGCCCTCCAGATGATCCGTACCAAGCGCCCCGATCGCCCGCCCCGCAAGCACGGAAATATCCCACTTTGAGGATAGAACCCTCTCCAACTCCGGAGGAAGCGGCGGCGATCATGGCCGCCCTGGAGCTATTTCAAAGAGAAGATCCTCCCTATCTTACTTCCCTGAAGCGTAGCAGGTGGCGGCTCGCAGGCCTTCTCGGGCACGAGGTGGAGCCCGGGATGAAGCTGGAAGGCTCACTCTGGTCGTACTCCAGGTGGGAGGGTATGGCCTAGGTGTTCGGGAAGGTGCTCATCGCCAACCGGGGTGAGATCTGCGTCCGCATCGTCCGTGCGCTGCGCGAGATGGGCATCGCGAGCGTCGCCGTCTACTCGGATACGGACAGGGAGTCCTTGCACGCCAGAATCGCGGACGAGACGTATCACGTCGGACCGACTCCTGCGGCGGAGAGCTACCTGAACGTGGAGAAGCTGATCGAGGTTGCGCACAAGAGCGGCGCCGAGGCTGTACACCCCGGATACGGCTTCCTTGCCGAGAGCGCGGCTTTCGCGCGGGCCGTCGAGAAGGCAGGACTCGTTTGGATCGGGCCGCATCCTGAAGCGATAGAGGCGATGGGGAGCAAGGTGGAGAGCCGTCGGATCATGGCCAGGGCAGGCGTCCCTATGGTGCCAGGAACGGAAGGTTCCATCGGCTCACCGAAAGAGGTCCGCATCTTCGGCGAGGAGCACGGCTATCCCGTGGCCGTGAAGGCCGCTTCAGGGGGCGGCGGCAAGGGCTTCGCCGTGGCGCGGGACGCCTCGGAGGCGGAAAGCGCATTCGGGCGTGCGAGCAGGGAGGGCGAGGCGTACTTCGGTGACGGTTCGGTCTACGTCGAGAAGTACCTGTCTGCTCCCCGCCACGTTGAGATACAGGTCGTGCGCGACAAGCACGGGAACGCAGTACACCTCGGTGAGAGGGACTGCTCGATCCAACGCCGCCACCAGAAGCTCCTCGAAGAGTGCCCTAGTCCCGCCATAGACCCAGCGATGCGCGAGTCGATGGGCGAGGCCGCCATCGGTGCAGCCGAGGCCGTCGGCTACGATAACGTCGGCACCGTCGAGTTCCTGGTCCAGGACCACGAGTTCTACTTCCTCGAGATGAACACCCGCGTCCAGGTCGAACACCCCGTCACCGAAGAGGTGACCGGCATTGATATCGTAAAGACCGGCGTCCGCATCGCAGCCGGCGACCCGCTTCCCTTCTCGCAGAGAGACGTCTCCTGGCGCGGCCACGCCATCGAGGTGCGCCTGAACGCCGAGGACGCCTCGAGAGATTTCGTCCCGAGCCCCGGCGTCGTGACAGTCTACGAGGAGCCAGGGGGACCAGGCGTAAGGGTGGACTCCTCGTTGCGCGGTGCCGGTGTGGTGGCGGAGGCCTACGATCCGCTGTTCGCCAAGCTCATCGTGCGCGGGGCAGACAGGAAGGACGCCATTTCGCGGCTGCGGCGGGCGCTTGCGGAGTTCAGGGTGGAGGGGATCTCGACGACCCTGCCGTTCTTCCGCGCGATCCTGGACGACGATCTCTTCGTCTCCGGCAACTACACAACAGGCTTTGTCGCAGAGCGGATGGAGGGACTGGATATCCAGAGCGCGTCCACGAGCGGGACGGGCGAGCCTCCTGACAAGAGCGCCAGTGAGGTCGAGGTCGAGGTGAACGGCAAGCTCTTCCGGGTGAGGGTGTTCGGGGGCGCGCGTGGCATAGCAGGGCCTCCGCGACGCAGTCGGGGTGAGACAAGAAGGGCGTCTGCCAGTGAGGGTGCCGTATCGGCGCCGATGCAGGGGACCATCGTGAAAGTGCTCGTGGAGGTGGGGCAGGCGGTCACCGCAGACGAACCAGTATGCATCCTCGAGGCGATGAAGATGGAGAGCGAGGTCCGTTCCCAGAAGACAGGCACCGTCTCCGAGATAAGTGTCGAGGCCGGACAGACCGTGAGATCAGGGGACCCCCTGATCTTCGTGGAATAACCAGGCTCTTCGTTGGCCGAACACGCGGCGGAGTACGAGTGGCGCGGCGAGGGCGACGAGGCCGAGGTCGTCCTCTACGCCCCCGAAGACTCGGCCTTCGAGCGCGCCCTGCCCGCCGCCCGGCTCCCTGGCGTCGAGGGCCCCGTCTACGCCGCAGCCTCGCCGGAAGGTTTCGGATGGGCCGCGGCCTCGACGACGCACGTGGCCCCGGATCTCCTCTCCGCTCCACTGCGCGGCGTGCTGCTCGTCGCAGGTACGAGGTCTGAGAACCTGGGCGTACCGCCGCGGGAGCTGTGGAACAGGGTCATGCGCGATCTTTCTGAAGTCGGTCCGCGTCTACCGGCACTCAACGAGGCCGGAATCGGGAGGCTCTGCGAGGCTGGGGCGCGAGCCGCCGCGGAGGATGGTCTTATCGAGGAAGAGGATCTTCCGCTTCTGGGCACGCTTTCCGGTGATGCCGACGCCCTCGGCAGACGGACGCTCGCCGCCGGTCCGCGCGAATGGGAAGGGACAATAGTACCTGACCTAATGGTGGTAACCGACGTTCTGGACAGCGAAGGCGCGGAGAGTCTGGGGCTCGAAGCGGGAACCCTGGCCCTTGTTCTCAGGGTGGATGCAGGACACCTCGGACGGCTCGCGCTCGCGGCCCACAGGGAGCGCATAATGGGCCGGTCGCAGGACTTCGGTGCGGTGCCGGACCTCCCCGCAGCTCTTGTCGAAAGCGGGGAGGCAGAGGATCTTATCGCGGCGGTCTATGCGGCGGCCAACTTCGCCGACGCCCGAGTCGCCAGGGCTCTTTGGATGTTGCGTAGGGTTCTGGGTGATGTGGCCGGAGGTCTGGACATCAGGGGTGCCTGGAGGGTCGGCGGAGTCGGGAAATGGGAAGGGAAGCAGGTGCATCGCAAGGGTCTCGCTGCGGTCGAGTATGGGAACGTGCTCGTCTCAGGCAGTTACGTGGCTGCCGGAACAGGTAATATGTGGACGAGCGCGCCGCCGTTCGGGGTTCCTGACGAGGAAGGCCGGTGGCCGTGGGAAGAAGCTGGGCTGTTGGAGCGTTGGGCGATGTTGGATCCCCCGGAGGGCTGAGGTTGGATCTGTTAATGGTGCGGGACCGGAGTACGGGCCGCTTCGTCTATACCGAGCAAATGGAGCGCAGGCCCGGCGAGACCTCGTGGGCGTACGTCAGGCGCAGCGTCAGGAGGGAGGCCAGGATCAGGGCCCGCTTCCACGGAGCCGCGATGGAGGTCATCGTCGGGTGGGATGTGGACTCGGTCGAGGATTTCCTCCGTGCACACCCCGAATACCGCTCCGAGGGGGCGTCAGAGTTGCGCAAACGCGGCGTGAAAGGAGATACCGTTGACCAGTGAGGTCCTGGACAGGTTCGCGCAGCTCATAACGACAGCCCTCGGGCTGGTCGCGGCGCTGGCCTGGAACACGGCCATCCAGAACCTGTTCAACAAGGTCTTCGGCGAGGCCGGGGCCAAATTGGCCGGACAGTTTCTCTACGCTACCCTCATAACCATCGTGGTCATCTTCGCGACCATCGCCGTCAGCCGGGCCGCAGAGCGGGCGAAGAAAGACGAGGAGGAGCGAAACAGGGGACTCTTCGGCCGCTCCAGGGAGTAGTAAGGGCGGTTCGCGAACCGCCCTTACTACGCGAACCGCCTCTACTTGAAGTCCTCGGGGGAGACCCTGTTCATCCAGTCCTTGAACTTGTCAACGACCTCTTCCTCGGGAGCTTCCTCCATCGCCTCCTCGAAGACGACGCCGGCCTCCTCGATAACCTCGTCGGAGGCGAAGATCTCGGCGCCCGAGCGGATGGCGAGGGCTATGGCGTCCGATGGCCTCGAGTCCACCTCGACGGTCTTGCCGTCTATCTCGAGCCTAATGGTGGCGAAGAAAGTCGAGTCCCTCAACTCTGTCACGGTGATCCTCTCCATCGAGCCTCCGAGCTCGTTGACGAGACTGAGGGCGAGGTCGTGTGTCAGGGGCCGCACGAACTCCTGGTTCTGAAGCTTGAACAGGATGGAGCGTGCCTCCGCCTGGCCGATCCAGATCGGCAAATAACGGTTCTCGTCTTCGACCTTCAAGATAACGATGGGGCTGGAGGAAAAGAGATCCATGTTCATGCCGTAGATGGACATCTTGGTGAAGCCGTCGGCGCTCACTGGCTATCTGCTCCTCTCACTCCGCGAGGTCGCGGGGATTATCCTATACGAGCCGATTTTACTTCCCGCCTCTCCGGTGTTCAATCAGGTTGTCAGCAGCCTGCACGTGTTGTACATTATCCCGGCGGTGCACATCTGTTGCACCGATCACTTAGGGCCTGTAGCTCAGCCGGTTAGAGCGCTTCTCTGATAAGGAAGAGGTCCCTGGTTCGAGTCCAGGCAGGCCCACACTAGAAATACCGCAATTTGCAGGAGAAACGCAGCAGAGAAATTACATCTCGACCATGCGCTCGAGCTATTGTGCAGCGACGCGGAGAGCTTCCCGTAACACCGACCTTCAATCTGGCATCGTCTCGACCTCAGGAAACATGACAGCGTCAGTCCCCGACGAAGGCGCTTATCACCGCAAGTAGACCCGAATTGCATCCTAGTACCTCTACCATCATTGTCATGCTGCTACGCTTCTTTTTTCACTACCTCAACATCTTGTGAAAGGCTGCTAGCACCGGGTTGGGCGAACGCGGCCCTACTGCTCGCCATGGGACCGAAACTATGCAAGGGGCTGGATACGAACTTCGAAGAACAATCCTTGCACGCACTTGGATGAAAAGCGCCTAAAGATATGTCATCTGGGAGATGCGCCCCCTCATTTCTCTTATCAATGTCGTGCCTTATCCAAGGAGCCTACTACACTAACAGGCGGGTTTCGTCTAATGGCACACTACAGCCGCATACGCTGGTACAACCCAAAACTCGAGGAGTATGAGTGGCGCGATGTCCCCAAAAGTGACGAAGTAGCCCTCTCGCTGCTAGAAGGTTCTCCGCACTCTCCGATCTGTACCCAGATCTACCTAGAGTGGCGCGCCTTGGATGCACCAATCACGGCGGCCCTCATACGGGTGGGCGAGGCGGCCGAGCACGAAGGCGATGGTGAGAAGGAGGGCGACGCTCGCTAGACGTCTGGTGTCGGGACGGCCTTTCGGACTTGCAGTAGTCTTCCCAGGCAGCTTGCTCCACGGCTTCAGCCACGAACCCTCTGCGGCTGAAGAGCGCGACCTGTGAGCCGTCGGCTCGTCCAAGGGTCAACACGTCGGGGTCCAGTTGTGCGCGATACCCGAGTGGGAGGTGCAGGTCCAACCTTTTCTCCTCGCCAAGTAGGTTCATGATCTGATGTTAGCCACTCGCGTGTAGATCGGCATCCCCCAAGATAGCGATCTTTCTCTACCCCAGTTGGGCTACAGATAGGCCATCGTCCCACTCCCACGGGTGGGCTGTGTCATGGCACACTTTTGCTTTGGATCTTGGCTACAGCGAATTTCTGAGAAGACACATTCCGCGCGCTCGGGTGAATAAGAGGGTTCGCCTCCTGGTCCCTTCGTCCAGGAAGCTACTCCCCGAATAGATCCTCGTTAGGCACCCCAACGGATACGTGCCCTTGTACCATCTTCCACTCGCCGTCTTCCAGGTGAAAGACTCCGGTCCAGCGAGCAGGTATCTCCCCGCCATCCTCCAACGTCCATACCGGGCGAGCCGATGCCCAGCCCACTGTACTCTCGACGAAGGCCTCAACCTCTCCTGGGGAGGAGAATCTGGCGGTGCTCTCCTGTATCTCTTGCTTGGCGTTCTCGGCCACCTGATCTCCTCCTTCGATCCACTCGTTTGGATCTGTGCCGATCACAAGGACCCCCTCATGACGAGAGGTGTGACGGTCGATCCAGGCGGTGTCTTGGCTCAAGAAATCCTCGAATGCATCGACGACAACGTATCTGAGTTCGTCTGAGCGCTCCATCTGGTGACTCCTCTCATACGTATGGTTCCTACTCTGTCTTACCTAAGTACGCCCTTTGTACCAAGAGCATAATGCCAGCCGTTTGTGTCCGGCGCGTACTTCCTAGCTAATTTCTGAGAATTGACCACGAGGAGCGACGATTCCTTCAACTAGAAGCAAGGGGATTTCAATGGAGTCGTTTGGTATACATAGCTACAGCTAGGAGTTCGCACGAGTTGGGAAGGCGAGTTGACAGTTGCCATCCTAGTCACCAACATATTATCTCCCAGCGTCTGGTAGTAGAGGATTCCATACGCCTGTAAGAGAGTCGATACTACCGATTCCCATAGTCATCCCCCTATAACGTTCATAGTACGCTGCAAGCGCGGCCAATGCTCCATCGGGCAGCATCTCGTAATTCTCGTCCGCGATGCGGCGTGTGACGAGATGATCGTATAGGATCTCCCGGAGCTGCCTTTCGGTAAGATCTGCCGAAGGAGCGAGAGTAGCATACAAGTCCTCACGGCCGGTTGTTAATAGCGGAACATCGAACAACGCGGGTTGGCTGAAGCCCAAGAATAGGCTGAGATCCGGGACCATGAGTCCGTAATAGGCTTCGATAAGCTCCTGTCGGTCTGGTGCCCGCCCGTGTTTCTCTGCAAAGGTCACACTCAGACGCGCAATCTTGGGGTAGGGTGCGTCGGCGAACAAACCTATCAACAGCAGCGGACCATCTCCGGAAGCGGTGGCCGCGGTCAAGCTCGTGCACGCTTCCAGCATAGGACGAAAAGCAGGTGTGTCTAGTATCTCTTCGTAGTCACCATAGAAGTGAATCCGTAGACCAGCATCGACCATCTCTTGGTTGATTGGATCGTCACTGAGCTTCAATAAACCGCCCAAAACTGTTCGAGTGTAGGATGTGCCCCGTTGAAGAAGTTCTCTACCAAAGTGTGGCGCAACTATTACGCTTACCCCGTGGGCAAAAACTAGGCGATGTTGCTCTGCCTGGCGTCTGATTGTGGTCGTAACATAATCACCTAGGATCGAATTCTCGCGTCGGTGCAGTAGATACCACCGGCGCGTCCCATTGAACGGCCAACCCATGACTACAGGTTGCTCTTGGGCTAGTACCCACTGTGCCAGGTGCGCTCGACGCCAACTCAGCCAAGCTGCCAACTGAGGTGGGGGAGCGGTGTATTGACTACCCAAGTTGTCCAGCATCTCGTTTCAGGTATTCAGCAACGTCGTTGAGGTCATAAGGGTATTAAATAGCGTAACGAGGGAATGAGAGCAAGGCACCGCAATGTTCGGTGTGTTACATGCTCAGCTACTGTACCAAAGGTATCAAGAATAAGAATTGCTGCTTATTTAGATCGGTCTGATACAATATGGAGCTTATGTAGTGTCTATAGTGTCGAGGTTGCGACCGAACAGTAATATCCTCGCGCAAACGATTGTCCTCCGAACATGAGTGATACTAGGCTGGCGAGATTTATCTTCCGTTTTTCGGGTACTCTCGAGGCGTTTGCACAGGCAAAGGATATGGCGCTCATTCGCACTGTAACACGGTTCCCTCGCCTGTACGCCTCGCAAACATAGCCGTTGTGCGAGACTACAGTACAGATTTCTGGAAATTATTGGTGGGGCAGACTGTATCGAGCCTGGGTAGTTCATTCACCTTGTTTGCGCTACCGCTTCTGATCTTTAAGTTGACCAACTCGGCCATCGCCTTGGCTCTCATGACAGTTGCCGAGTACATCCCTTTCTTGCTCTTTGGTCTCGCAATTGGTGTGTGGGTAGACCGAATCGATCGCAAGCGGATGATGATATTCGCCGATGTCACCCAGGCTGTAATCCTATGCTCCGTTCCACTTCTTAGCGTACTTGGGCTGCTGTCCGTCTGGTGGATCTACGCTGTGGGGTTCATCAGTTCGACATTGTGGATTTGCTTCAATACTGCTGAGTTCGCAAGTGTGCCTAGCCTGGTACGCAAGACTGACCTGGTGAGGGCGAATGGACGCCTCCAGGCAAGCTACTCGGCAGCGACGGTCACGGGACCGTTACTAGCCGGTTTACTGGTGGCGTTGGTTCCTGTTCACACGCTGTTGCTCTTTGATGCCTTCTCCTTCCTTCTCTCGGCCCTAGCGGTGAGTCTGATCGGGGGCCGACTCGACGCCGTTAGCGAGAAGAATCCAAGGTCCAAGGGTCTATTCGACGAAGTCGCCGAGGGGCTGAGCTTTATACTTGGTCATCCGGTCTTGCGTGCTACTTGCTTCCTGATGGCCTTGGTCAACGGCGTGGGATTCACCGTCTACGCTCAGCTTGTACTCTACGCCAAAGAACGACTCGGAGCCAGCGATACCCAGGTGGGTCTTCTGTACGCAGCGGGGAGCATAGGGATGGTCGTACTGGCACTTGCTGCGGGTCCGCTACGCAGACATTTGTCCTTCAGCAAAGCGGTGTTGAGCGCCCCGATGCTGGGAGGGATATTCATCGTGCTGCTAGCTTCGACGCGTTGGTACTGGACCGCACTAGTGCTTTGGGCGTCGATATGGGGGCTCGTTGTGTTCTTCGACATCAACACTAACTCTCTCTTGCAGACTGTGGTGCCCGAGCAATTGTTGGGTCGTGTGCGGAGCGCGGTCTCCGTACTATCTTGGTCTGCCATCCCCTTAGGCACCATAGTCGGGGGTGTAGCTATTGAACGAACACAAGACGTGGCGTTGGTGTACGGTGCTATAGGCGCGATAGTATCTGTCGCCGCGCTCGTCTTCACGTTCACAGCCGTCGGTCATGCCAACCGCTACTTGCCGCCGGGAAAGCGCTGAACGCAAGCGAATACAAGGAGCGCGGCCCAGCCTTACCGTAGCTATGTCGGCCGCCCAGGGCGCGCATAGCGAGGAGCTTCCGAGTTCTTCTGGCGATCAGGCGCTACCTCGAGGAGTCACGAAAGCCTCAAACACGGCCACTACTCTTACTAACCCTAACCCCTGCAGCTCGGTGATGGTTTCTCCTTCGCAGGTTATCAGGTCGCCCTCCTGACCATTCTTTTCGCCGCCTCCGTAAGTGTCAGAACCTATCAGAGCCCCGGTGCGTGGATCATAGTAGGTGAGTGTGTAGTTCTTGACGAGTAGGTTGCTGTTGGTGTCTTCTAGCTGCCACGCTTTGCCCATTCCGTTAAGCACGAAGGTGTAGGTTTCGCCGTTAGAGCACGAAGCATCCGCTTTGATCTGGTTCTTGCCTGGCTCCGCAACAGCTGAGCTCATGGTGCTCACGGCAAGGATTGTTGCTATCAACGGCACTATGAGCCCGCGAACGGTTCGTTTCATGCACACCTCCCCAAGTGCAGCTCCGTATTCAAGCTAACCGGTTGTCGGTCGCAGCGTGCAGCCAATAGTAGCATGTGCGCTAGGCATCTCGCCTTCTGAACGATGTCTTCAAAGTGTAATTTTGGGTAGCGTCGTGCCGGGGTCTTGCAGTAGCAGTTGGCACAAGACAACGACCTCCACTAGACTAAGGGCCTCCGCTGTGTGAGTGTTGATGGAGGAGCGGCTAAGTAGGTAG
>DASSJP010000111.1:0-3201 GCA_035691165.1 Rubrobacter sp. | reverse complement strand
TGTCCTAATCGATGCCGATCTGAGGCGTGCTGACCTTAGCGGAGCTGTGTTGGATAACACCGACTTAAGGGGTGCCAAAGTCACCGAGGAGCAACTCATTACCTGTAAGTCCCTCAAAGGCGCCACCATGCCCGACGGATCGGTGCACGACTAGGCCGGACAGGGTATTGCATTCGCCTCCTCGCGGGCCTTGTGTAGGTTGACAATCCTGATGTGTCAGACGAGCATCTTGTCCAAGTAACACCATCGCCACTCTTCTCCGGGCTCAAACGACTTGATGATCGGGTGTCCCGTGTGGTGGAAGTGTTCGGTAGCGTGCTTATTACTAGATTGGTCGCAGCAACCTATGTGCCCGCAAATCAGGCATTCACGCAAATGAACCCAACTGTCCCCAGTCCTAAGGCACTCTTCGCAGCCCTGGGCGGAGGGCGTTATGTCTTCGTTGATCTGGTCTGTGTGCTCGCACCGCTGGCGTCTGAGCATCTGTGTGAACCTCCTCATGAACGTTGAGCGTCCCGCTGCGAGGCGAGAGAGGTCAGGTCGAGCGAGCCGGCGGGTGAGAGCGTAGCTTGGAATGAAAGGGCGTTGCGTTGTTGCAGCGACACGGATTGGTCGCAACGGCCGACGTGGCCGCAGGTCAGACACATGCGCAAATGGACCCACGAATCGCCCATCTGGAGGCACTCCTCGAAGCCCTGGGCGCTCGGATCGACGGCGTTTATCTGGTCAAGGTGCGTACACTCTCGTCTCAGAAATCTCATCAACCTACTCAACTACTTTCTCCTCACGCGGGAGCAGTTTGGCCCACTCTTCGGGTGGGGGCGGTGCTTCCCTTGCCCTCTATTATGACCGCGGCCGCGACGGCACTCGCGACGGCCATGCCCGCGGCGATGAACATCGCCAGCCTGAATGCAGCCAGGAACGATTCGTCTATGGCCCTTTCGATCTGGGCGGCCTCCTCCCCGCTGACGCCCGAGGGGGCCTGGGCGCCACCAAGGTTCACCTTCTCGGAATCGAGCTGCTTCTGGGCATGCGGCGGGAGATCGAGGATCTGCACCCTGGCGTCGAGACCGTTGCTGAAGACGAGAAAAACGAAGATGCCGAGTACAGGGATCGCGAGCAGCCCCGCCGTGCGGGCGACGGCGTTGTTCACGCCCGAGGCCAGGCCCGAGTGCCTGCCAGAGACCGAGTTCATCGCCGTGGTCGTTAGCGGCGCTATAACGAGCGACATCCCGAAGCCGAGCACTACGATCGCCGGGAAAAACGTAGTCCAGTAAGTGCCTCCGGTCCCTGGAATGGCGAAAAGCACGAACCCTGCGGCTGCTATGAGGGGGCCGATGACCAGCGGCACCCTCGCCCCGTAGCGGGTGATGAGGCCACCGGCCCACCGCGACATCAGGAACGTGATGATGGTGAAAGGCAGGAATGAACTGCCCGCCGCAGTTGCCGAGTAGCCGTGGACCTGAATCAGCAAGAACGGCAGATAATACAACGACCCGCCGAGCCCGGCGTACAGAAGCAGCGTCAGCAAGTTCGCCCCCGAGAAGTTCCTTGACCGGAACAGGCTCAAGGGCATCATCGGATCGTCGGTCCGCCGCTCCCTCGCGACGAAAGCCACGATCGACCCGACCCCGAGTACGAGGGAGAAGAGAACTCTGAGGTCCCCGAAGCCTGCCTCGGCCGAGGTGATGAGCCCGTATACGATCCCGCCTAGCCCGAGCGTCGCGAACACCGCGCCAGGGATGTCGAGCTTCCTGGCGTCAGGGTCGCGGCTCTCGGGGACGTGCCTTCTGACTATGAGTAGCACGACTACAGCGAGCGGCACGTTTATGAAGAAGGCGGCCCGCCACGAGATATGGTCGACCAGGAACCCGCCGAGGATCGGCCCCAGTGCCGTCGTTACTCCTGAGAGCCCCGCCCACGTGCCGATAGCCTTCCCGCGACGTTCACCCTCGAAGGAAGCGCTGATAATTGCAAGGGAGCCAGGCACGAGCATCGCGCCGCCGACGCCCTGAACGGCGCGGGCCATGATGAGCATCTCGGGACTTGTGGATAGTCCGCACCATACCGAAGCGAGGGTGAAGATTGTCACCCCAAGAGAGAAGATGCGCTTGCGCCCGAAAAGGTCCCCGAGAGAGCCGCCGACCAGGATCAGGGCCGATAAGAACAACGCGTAGGACTCGACGATCCACTGCGCGTCCACGGCGGTCGCCCCCAGCCGCTCCTGTATCTGCGGCAGCGCGACGCTCGCCACCGTGCTATCGATAAAGGCCATCGCCGACCCGATGATGGTCGCGGCGAGGATCCAGGGCCCGGACCGCGGCGAGCAAGGCGCATCGGCCTTCCCCGACTGGATGACGCCAACGTCACACGGAGGATTGCCTATGTTCGACACTCTGCCAATCCTCTCCTGCTCAGTACGAAGAACCCTCCGTCTTCAGGAACTCAGCCTCCTCAGGGGTCGTCCGGCGGCCCAGGATCCCATTCCTGTGCGGGAAACGCCCGAAGCGCTCGACGATTTCCCTGTGCCCGATGGCGTAGGAAGTTACGTCCGGCGCACCCGGCTCGTCCGCGAGCCGCCGGAAAAGCTCGACGGAGCGCCGCTGGTCCTCCACGTTCTCGCTGTGCATGAACGGCATGTACAGGAACATCCTCTGAAAACCTGGAAGCTCCCTGTCGAGCGCGTGCTCGACGGCGTATCTGGAGGTCTCGAGCGCATTCTCGTCCGTCGCGTGGGTACGTCCGTCGCCGCGGAACATGTTGCGGGGGAACTGGTCGAGCACGATGACGAGCGCAAGACAACTCCCGGCATCGTCGCGCCAGCCGTCGAGGTCGCCCGCGGCGGCCTCCTCGTAGAGACCGGCGAAACGTTCCGTGACCTCGGCGTCGAACGCAGCATCTTTGCGGAACCAGGCATCCCTGAACTCGCCGTAGCCTGGCTCGCCCTCTCGGCCGAACCAGAAATCCAGGACCTCGTCGGGCCTACTCGGCACGGCCGATAACCGTGATATCTTCGTCGCGGCGGGTGAAGACGCGCCCGTCCATACGGCTCGTATAGCCGTTTATCATCCACAGCTCCGGGATTATCTCGGAGACCAGTTCACCGTCGTCGAACATCCTGACCATCGAGCTCTCCGAGACGACGACGGCCACGGCGCTCGTCTGACGCGAGATCGAAGCTCCTGCCATGTGCCTGCTGCC
>DASSJP010000110.1:0-2942 GCA_035691165.1 Rubrobacter sp. | reverse complement strand
GTAAACGTCGCCCCGATCCCGTTCATTATGAACTTGGAGTCGCCCGAGCCCATCAGGTTCAGGTCTTCTGGCTTACCCCAGAGCGCCCCGCCGAGCTGGCGGAGCTCGAGCATGATCAGGGGCGAGCCCGAGCCTTCGCCTGCGACCTCTATCAGAGTGTCTATTGCTTCAGGCGTGAGGTCCTGCAATAGCTCGGAGTACTGGACGGCCCCCATGGGATCAACCGGGTCCATGCTAATGGCATCCATCGCCGCGTAGGGCATGACCCCGAAGGTGTCCATGATGGGCTCCCCCAACCCCTCGCGCACGGGACGGAACACCTCCTCGCCTGCCTCGGGTGACTCCCCACAGTAGCATCCCCGCACTGTTATGACCGACTTGCCGCGCAGGGGCTCGGGGACGAAGGGAAGGGGTGGGATATTGAGGAAGGCGATCCCTGTGGTCGTCTCGTCCGACAGATCAGCGCTCCAACTGGCGTAACGGGCCAGCACCTCGTCGGCCTTCTCGACCGGATAGAAGACGTTGCCGCCGTAGACGCTCGTCAGTGGGTGCAGGTCGAATACAAGAGAGGTGACAATCCCGAAGTTGCCGCCGCCGCCCTTGAGACCCCAGAACAGGTCCTCGTGTTCGTTGGCACTCACGCGCAGGAGCTTGCCCTCGGCGGTCACGACGTCGGCCTCGCGCACTCCCGCGGCGTTGAGGCCGTACTTGCGCCCGAGCCACCCGAAGCCGCCGCCCATTGTGTAGCCGACGACCCCGACGTGTGAGGATGAGCCAACGAGCCCGGCGAGACCGTGCGCCTGCGCCTCGGGGATCACGTCGTTCCACAACGCACCGGCCTCGACCCGCGCGGTCCGCGCCACGGGATCTACCCTGACGCCCCTCATGCGGGAGGTGTTGATGAGGACTCCGCCGTCGCAAGCCTTGCCAACGCCGTGGCCCGTGGCCATCACCCCGACGCCCATCCCACCTTCCCTGGCAAAACGCACGGCGGTCATCACATCGGAGGCGCCTTCGGCCACGACCACAAGCGCGGGACGCTGATGCGCGTTGAGGTTCCACGCACGGCTCGCTTCGTCGTAACCCTCCTCGCCCGGTGCGTATGCGGTGCCGCGCAGGCCGGCCCGCAGAGTCTCCAGCGTCGAGCCCTGGACTATCGTCTCCATAGTCGTCTCCCGTCTATCTCAAGCTTGCAAGCCGGTAGACCATTTCTCCCGGCAGGTTCAGACAACGGAGGCAGCCTAACTTTCGGCGGCTGTCGGCACATCCCCCAAATGGGCTATTTTGTGGAATACGGGTGGAGCGAAGAGCTAAAGCCAGCCGCGGCGCTTGAAGACCAGGTAGAGCGTCAAGGAGATGCAAGCCATGAGCACCAGGGCGAAGGGGTAGCCGAGGAGCCAGTGCAGTTCAGGCATGTAGTGGAAGTTCATACCGTAGATCGTCCCCACGAGCGTGGGCGCGAACAGGATGGCGGCCCAGGCGGAGATCTTCTTTACCTCCTCGTTCTGGGCGAGGCTCGCCAGGGTCAGGTTCACGCTGAGGATGTTCTGCAGCAGCTCGCGGAAACCGGCGAGCCGCTCCGTGACCTGCAGGACGTGGTCCCTGACGTCGCGCAGGTATCTCCGTATCTCAGGGTCGACCTCTATCGTCTCCTCCCGGATCAGGTCCCCCAGCATGCCGTCAAGCGGCTCCGTTGCCCTCTGGAACTCGATCACCTCGCGCGAGAGCTCGTAGATCCTGCGCGAGACGTTGGGACTTCCCCCGAAGACCTCGGCCTCTATCTCCTCGATGTCGTTCCCGAGGCCGTTGACGACGGGACCGTAGTCATCCACGACGCGGTCCATGATAGCGTGCAGAATAGTCTCAGGTCCCCTGCGTAGGAGATCTGGTTCCGCCTCCAACCGCTTGCGTACGGCGCCAAGGTCAGGGGCCTCGCCGTGGCGGATGGTCACGACGAAATCCTCCCCTACGAAGACGTGGACCTCACCGAACTCGACCCTCTCCTCCTCGTCCAGATAACGGGCGGGCTTGAGCACGACGAAGAGCGTCTCCCCGTAACGCTCCAGCTTGGGACGCTGATGGGCCTCTGTCGCGTCCTCGACAGCCAGCTCGTGCAGGCTGAACTCCCCCGCAACGGACGAAAACTCCACTTCTGTCGGCCTGTAGAGGCCGATCCAGGCCACCCCGCGCCGCTCCCTGACGGCCTCGTAAGTCTCGCTCAGGGTGCCCGGCTCGGCGGTCCTGCGTCCGTCGACGTAGATGGCGTTGTCCACGATCACGGGCGCATTATACGCCCGTACCGCTCGTCCCCTCAGCGCGCTGCGACGAGCCTGTAGAGGGGGAGAGGGGTATGAAGACCACGAGTATCCCCAAGCACCAGGCGAGAGCCTGCCAGCCGTGCGAGTCCGCGGGCTGGCCGAGGAGGAAAGCCCGCACCGCGTCCATGACCTGCGTCATCGGCTGGTGGTTGACGAAGGTGAAGTGTCCGAAGTGACAATCACCCCCCGGCCGCACAACCTGATGAGCGTGTGGATCAGCTACACCCTGGATTAGCTGGGTACGTCCTCCTTCGCATCCGTGGTGTCGGGGCGCAACCACAGCGAGACATGGGCGGGCTGCATCGTCTCTGCAACGACCTCTACCAAATGATCGTTGAGCGATCGCAGGTCTGTCTCGTCTCTGAGCGCGGCGGAGAAAGCTTCGAGCGTCTTCCTGGCGTCGTACTTTCTGCGATAGAAGCGGCGGTCGATGAAGGACTGGATGCGACGTCTTAGGGGGTCGAACATGGCCGCGATCACAAGGGTAGAGACGACAATGGCAAGTTGGGGTTGCTGCTCCTGGCCGGTTGTGGCGCGGAAGAGAGCCTGCAACGTGGCCACCCCTCCGAAGTACACCGCGACCAGCGCGGCTGTCAGAGCACCATAGACGAGGGTGCGGTTTAT
>DASSJP010000109.1:0-2231 GCA_035691165.1 Rubrobacter sp. | reverse complement strand
CATAACCGTAAACGTCAGGTTGAGTTTCAAAGACGCTCTGAACGGTGTCACGACGCGGGTCGGGGTACCTGTCGAGGAGGCTTGTGGCGAGTGCAGGGGGACGGGTGCTGCCCCTGGGACGGCGCCGAAGACGTGTCCAGAGTGTGGTGGCAGGGGGATGCAGAGCCGGGATCAGGGGTTTTTCGCGCTTTCGACGCCGTGTTCGAGGTGTGGGGGCGAGGGTAGGATCATCGAGAAGCCGTGTGCGGTCTGCAAGGGTAATGGCAGGGTGCGCAGAACCAGGCAGGTCAAGGTCAGGATACCGGCAGGGGCCAAGGACGGCATGAAGATCAGGGTGCCGGGCAGGGGGAATGCCGGTATGAAGGGAGGACCGGCGGGCGACCTCTACGTCGTGACGCGGGTCGAGGAGCATCCCGTCTTCAGGAGGCGCAAGGACGACTTCGTGGTCGATGTGCCTGTCAGCTTCGTCGAAGCTGCGCTCGGGGCGCAGATCGAGGTTCCCAGGCCGGGTGGCGGCACGGTCAAGGTGAAGTTGCCCGCAGGGACGCAGGACGGCAAGCAGTTCAAGGTCAGGGGCGCAGGGTCGCCCAAGGCGCGGGGCAACGGTGGGGAGAAGGGGGACCTCATCGTGCGAGTAGGCGTCGTCGTACCCAAGAAGCTCAAGCGGCGGGAGCGTGAGATCCTGGAGGCTCTTGCTGAAGAGCGGGACGAGGACGTCAGAGAAGAGCTCTTCAAGAAGGTGGGATCATGAGCCTCAGAAAGCGTCCAGTCTATATGATCGGGATAGCCTCAGAGCTTATCGGGGTGCACCCGCAGACACTGAGGATGTACGAGCAGAAGGGCTTGCTCCGCCCGCGCAAGAGCATAAAGAACACAAGGCTCTACTCGCAGGAGGACGTGGACCTCGGCCGCTACATTCAGAGGCTGACCCAGGAGATGGGGATGAACCTCGCCGGAGTAAAGAAGGTCCTCGACCTCGAGCGCTACGTAGCGAGCCTTGAGGCCGAAATACGTGCCTTGCGCGAAGAGCTGGAGCGGAAGGAGCTGGAGCACGGCCGGGTCATCGCCGAAGTGCACCAGAGCTACAAGAGAGAGCTAGTACTGATGCCGCGCAGTGAGCTGGCGCGGAGCGGACGGAAGGGCCGCTGATGGCCGAGACCATGCACTGCTACAGGCACCCGAAAAGGGAGACCCGCGTCTCCTGCGCCACGTGCGGACGGCCCATCTGCACAGAATGCATGGTGGCCACAGACGTCGGCATAAAGTGCCCTGAGGATGCCAGGCTGCCCCGCGGTGCGCGGGCCGGCGTCATGAAGACCAACCAGGTCGTCAGGAGTATCCTGGCTGGCATCGGGGTCGCCGTGGTCGGCATTCCCGTGGCGTATGTGCTCTTCCTCCTCCCTTTCACCTGGTTGATCTCGGCCGCTGCCGGCTACGGGGCGGGAACCCTGATCAACCGCGCAGGAGGCCGTAACGGCGGTCCCGTGGCTATCGCCATCTCCGTCGTGGCCACTGCGGTACCGTTTCTCGTGGTGCTGGCTCCGGATCTCCTCGCCGGATCGCCCGAAGTGCGACCTCTGATCGCGATGGCTTTCGCCGTAGTCGCCGCCGGTGTGGCGAACCGCCAGAACTAGCGCGGTCACCGACCAACCGTACGGAGAACGGACGATGACCGGCGCGATGAAGCATCTCGCGATACGCCTACTTGAAAAGGGAGACGTCGCCAAGATCTCCGCAGCCTTCCGTCGTCTCGGGTGGGACAAACCCCGCTCGCAATACGAGATCTACCTGGCGGAACAGCAAGAAGGGATTCGCAACGTCTTCATCGCCTTCGTTGGCAGAGACTTCGCCGGATACGTGACGGTCAACTGGCGACCGGGCTACCCGCCTTTCCAGACCGACGGAGTCCCGGAGATACAAGACTTCAACGTATTGCGGCGATTCAGGCGGCAAGGGATCGGGACCCGCCTGATGGACGAGGCGGAGCGAAAAGTCTCGGAGCGTTCCAGCGTCGTGGGGATCGGGGTAGGCGTTTCGCCGGATTACGGAGCGGCGCAACGTCTTTACGTTCTCCGCGGCTACATTCCTGATGGAAAGGGCCTGATGCGTCACGGCCGTCCCGTGAGACGGGGAGACAGGATCACCATCGACGACGGACTCGTTCTCTATTTGACCAAGGCACTGTCGTCCGGGCGGCGACACGGGGAGCGTAAGGCGTGAACGGTCCCGGC
>DASSJP010000108.1:0-7982 GCA_035691165.1 Rubrobacter sp. | reverse complement strand
CTCGTGGAAGGAGGGGCTGGGATGATCACCGCGCTCTTGCAAGCAAGGCTGGTCGATCGGCTGGTCGTCTGCGTGGCGCCAAAGATCCTCGGGGCCGGAATCGAGGCCGTAGGCGACCTTGGCATCCACGAGCTTGCCAGGGCCTTGCTCATGACCGATACGTCCGTCACCCCTTATGGACTAGATCTAGTCCTCGACGGCCGGATCGAGTATCCGCGCGCTCTGCCGATGACCGTTGAGAGCGAGGAGCGCGTCGCATGCGTTCCGGGCCGGTGCCAACCTGACTCCCGGGCAGGCCGTCGGCCGCCGGACCTGGGAGGAGTTCCTCGCGGACCGGTTGGGCTAACGGGGACGGTGCGGATGACGCACTAGTCCTCCGTACTCCCTGAAGGAAGTGGTGCGGTTACCAGCTCGTCGACGAGGTTCTTGCTGATTCAGAAGATGGGCCTCGGTAGAAGGAGTGGACCTTTCAGGCTGTTACGGATCTCGTTGTTCACAACCGCGGACCGAACATGCTCGTCGCACTGACGGCCTTCGCTACATACAGTCTCTTTACCAGCCGACTCACGGGTGTTTGTTCAGCGGAAATGATCCGACCAACCCGTCCACGTGCGTAGGTGTTCCGGCTCGCGTATTGGATTCTACTTTAGCTCTTGGTTTCTACCCGCCTCTATTTCTGTTGCAGACAGCGGCAGGCCAACAAAGTTACTATAAGAAATTGCAGCCTCGATAGTTCTCTGCCGCAATCTATCAGGGTGTGTGAAGGGACTCAGTGTCAGGTCGACAGCGTCTTTCTTTAGTCGTCGTTTCCATGTGCCGACAACTCTTCCACCAGCGACGATTATCGGCCGAAAGACGCCGTTTCTGCCCGGTACGACTTCAGGCGCATGTTGTTCGGCGAGCACGGCGCTGCGGTCTTTGTAACCGAGCAAGTACTCATCGAATCCTGGAAGCAGGTTGACACCAGACGTGTCGTACGCCCGAGCGTCCGGGGCATCTCCCGTCATCCAGTATTCTTTGCCATCAATCGATTCTGACAGGAGTTCCGGTTTTGCCGCTTCGAGTCCTGCTCTGGACTCGGTAACCGTTAGTCCAGCCCACCAGGCAAAGTCATGAACGGTTGCCGGACCATGGCTGGCAAAGTAACGCTTGGTGAGTTCGGCGAGCGATTCCTCTCGGGACAGATTCCTGGAATCAGGAGCCAACTCATCCAGGAGCACAAAAGTTTGCTGTTTGTCTTTCATCGGACCGAGGCAGATCAGGCCACTCTGGGCTACGTACCACAGAATATGATAACCGCGCTGGTTTTCGGTACTGATGCCTGCTTCCTCCACCAGCCTCATCATGTGCGGGCGAGATAACCTCTTGTTTCCTTTGAGCGCGTCGTAAAAGATCTCCGTACAACGTTCCATGACCTCTTGGTCAAGCCCAAGCTGCGCCAGCCTTCGCCCATCCTTAGCCAGCATGCGTGACGCTGAGAGCTTCAGCATCCACTTGGCGTCTTCTGGTGGCACGAAATGGAGAGTGCCACGCATCGGCCAGGTCCGGACGATCCTCCCCTCAGATATGGCCTTCTCGATATCCGCCACCGTCGCGGATTTCAAGCGCAGGCCGATCGCCCACAATGACTGAGAGTAATCCTGCGCCTGTATAGCGCCCAGACATCTCACCACCTCTTCAGGCTTCTCGAATTTCTTAGCTTCAATACGTTGGTTAACCAGTCGTTGACCAACAACATCCGTCTCTATCACCAATTCCCTCCCGAGGTGAGGACCGCAGGTATTCGAGCCACGCCAGCAGTAAAACGCACCGGACCAGTGACTTGCTCAGCTTCGAAATACATCCTGGCGCACGCGACACCTTTCGCTGCCTGCAAAGAGATTCTACAGGCTGTAAGTGGCGCTCCCATCCTCGATCTGTACGGTGCTCAGAGGCTCTGATAAGAGTCTCGGCCTTGTGCTACCCGGCGGCGAAGCTCTGCATGTTCCTCACGCCAGTGCTGCACAGGCTGAACAAGGATCGAAAATCGCTTCTCTGAGTGTCTCGAACTTCGCTGGCAAACAGTGTTATCCCGCCTAATCTCCTCCACCTCTTGCGCAGGTGGCACACGTGCTAACCCAACTACTTCACGAAGAGGTGCGCGAGGCATAGGGACGCGACCGGGAGTCTGGACGTCGCCGGGGTCGTGGAGGCGGCCGGCAAGGACCTTATCTTCCTCAAGGAGTTCATTGAATCCGGGAAGGTGACACCGATCATCGACAGGACGTACCCGCTAAGAAACCGAGATTGTCACCATGATATTCCGAGAACACGAACTCTGAAGCTGTTTGGAAAATCCAGATAGGCACTAGACGAGGGTCTCACGAGGCTGTAAGAGGAGGCGAAGGAGTCCAATTTAGCCGGTTTGTGCCACCATAAGCGCACAATCGAGACGGCACCAATTTATTTGTCGAACAGTTTCAGAGTTCGTGTTCTCGGAAGCTCGGTCCAGGTAGCCTCCTGCTACAATTTGCTGCATACCATCGCGGATGAGAAGGACACAGTGGATTCGCCGGCCACCAACGCTGAGGTCTTGGAGCAATACGTGGAGGCCTTCGAGCGCAAGGACTGGGAAGCGGCCACCGCCTTCTGGGCGGACGACGTCGTCCTTCATGTGCAGGGCAGGAATCCTCTCGCTGGCAACTTCGTCGGCAAACGAGCCTTCCTCGAGCACTACGGACGTCTCTTCGCCGAGCTGGACGGCACCATGGAGTTGATAGAAGTCCGCGAGGTACTGCTCGGCGCGAAGCACGCTGTCGCCTTGGTCAAGGAGCGGGCTGTGCGCGGGGAGCGAACTTTGGACTTCGATCGGGTGAACGTCTACCACCTGCGCGACGGCAAGATAGTGGAGATCTGGTCGTACGACTCCGACCCGTATGCGCTGGACGAGTTCTGGTCCTGACTCGACCAGAATTGATCTTATTCGACGCCTTCCTCGAAGGTGTTCTTACGAACTTCGGCGGTAGGAATAGCGCACGCAAGGAATGCTCGACAAAGGATGCTCGAGCGGCCCATTAGAAGGGTGAAGAGTTTGGACAGGCTCCGCCTCATCGAACTGATCGAAGACCAGATAGCGCGCTTGTCCGTGGAGGGTAGGGAGCTGTTGGAGGAGTTGGAGTTACTCAGGGAGGCCATCCCCGATCCGGAAGAGCAGGGCAGAATGGCCCGCGAGTACGACATTATGGAGCGTATCTTCGGGCTGCCCGTGCCGGAGCAGTTCCTCACTAGCCGGCTCGCGGAGCTGGTGGCCGCCCTTCGAAGGGCAGATGAGGCGGAGAGCCAGGGTAAGTCTGGGGACGACTACCGGGCTCGCGGCGTGATCAACGCCGCCATGCTCAAAGATCGTGAAGCGGGGCAGCCGATAGACCCGCACATCACGCTCGATAGAGCGATCGCACGGCTGGAGAAGCACGACTAGCTTTTGTGCATCCAAGGGACTAGAAAGGTGATATCTACACTGTCTGTACGAGGTTCTCCCGCTCAGTGGATGTGGACCTGTCAACTGGATGGTGCGGCTATCCTTGCTAATTGCCATGATATACCCGTAGTTGCGTGTGCTGTCCCAACGGAAGGAGAGAAAGTGTACGCGAGGGTGGCAAACATCCGGTTTCCTCCAGAGATGAGGGCCGAGGTAGTCCGTGTTGCCCGTGGTCTCCCACAGGTATTGAGGGCGCGGCCTGGCTTCAATGGTCTGCAAATGCTCACGGACCCCAAGACGGGTGAGGGCATCATCATCTCCTTGTGGGAGACCGAAGATGCCGCGAAGGCCGGCGAAGAGAGCTCGTCATACATCGGACAGGTGAGCATGGTGTCGAGTTTTCTTCACGAACCTCTCGTACCGAAGACTTACGACGTGAGCGTGACGACGTGAGCAGCGAGTCGGGGCAGGGTATGCCTGGTCCGATGAAAGTGTGTGATGTGAGAAGCAATTCGCTGGAGCTGGCCGGAGGAGGAGTGAGGCCGGGACGCTCGGACGACTTGCGCCAAGGTGCTCGACCGTCTCGCCATCGCCGTCGCGACTCCTGTGCCGAGACGTCGCGCAGGTCGAGGCGAACGTGGCGGCCTCGGTGCGCCCGCTCCTCCCCGGGAGAAGAAATGCGGCTCATCCAGGACACTGCTCTGCTCTGGGAGGTTTTGATAGCGTGAAGGTGCTGATCACCGGCGGTGGGGGCAACCTCGGACGGGTCCTCGCCCCGGCGCTGGAGGAAGCCGGGCACGAGCCTCTCCTGATGGACAACCGCGCTCTTGATACCCCACACGAGGTAGTGCTGGGGGACGTGAGAGACAAGACGGAGGTCCTGCAAGCTCTCCGGGAGGCCGACGTAGTCGTGCACGCCGCGGCGCTGCATGGGATCCACCTCGACAAGTATACGAGCGATGACTTCTGGGATCTCAACGTGGTCGGAACCCGCAATGTCTACGAGACCGCACGGGAGTTGGGGATCGGCAAGGTCTTGCTGTGCAGTACTATGGGCGTCTACGGTGAGGGTGCTCGCAAAGCCGGAGATCCACCCTTGATGACGGAGGACCTGTCCCTGGAGCCATCGGATTACTACGGCCTCAGCAAGCGGCTATGCGAAGAGATTGCGGCCTTCTACTACCGGCGGCACGGAATCCGAACGATAGCGTTCCGGTTGGGGATGTTCGTCCCTGAGAGCTTCGTTGGATACGGCTTCCGGTTGCTCAAGGGTGGGGTTGACGACAGGGACGTGGCACAGGCGTTCCTACTCGGACTCGATGACACGAGCATAACCTTCGACGCTTTCAACGTCATGGCCGAAATCCCTTTCTCCATCGAGGAGTTCGGACAGTGGAGCCTGGAGCCAGAGACCTTTCTCGAGGAGCGGTACCAGGGCGTCACCAGGCTCGTCGAGGAGCAGGGGGCAGACTTCGGGGAACTGGTGCGCATGTGGGGGTTCACCTGCTGGTCCATAGAGAAGGCCAGGCGTGTGCTCGAGTACAGGCCCCGCTACAACTTCCCCGAATTCTTCGAGGCTTTCGAGAGAGGAGATCACACACACTACCCCTACGCGAATCTCCCCTGGTGGGGCGTCTAGCGCGTGCCGGGGCTTACCTCCCCTGCAAAGTATCGTCTCATTCACGAACAAGACTGAATTACGCTTCCGGGCTGTTCGAGGGCAGCGTTCTGACCGGCAACGTACGCGCGTGGAGTTTGGTTCCGGTCTACTTTGGTACCGAGATCGACATCAGGTACGGTAACTGCCCCGGCCTGACTTGGACTCATTACCTGGGGCGTTTGATCGGCGGGATCTGGAGTGCGAGTCGCCTTGGGAGCATCCAGGGAGATGACGGGCGGTCTCCGGTACCCCTGTCGCTTTCAACCGGAACTTCGGTGTACAGTGTTCGCATGGTCTACCACCGACTCGCAGGGTGTGGATAGCAGGATAATCATGCGGATATATCCTTCGCCCGGACAGATCGAGAGAAAGGAACGAACCGTGGCAGATGTACACGTCTACGTCAGTAGACCGGCGAACAAAGTAGATACTGGCCTGGAAGATCTCGAAGAGGCCTTGAGTAAGCTCGACCACGTCTCCGGCGTTGACGTCAACCCGCCAGGGAACGTGGTGTCCGTCTCATTCCAGGGAGGGAAGGCTGAGCAGGAGGAGATCAAACGCGCCGTCGAAGAGGCCGGCTACGAGGTTTCGAGGCTCTCGGTAAGGACGGATTTCTCAGAGGAGGGAAAACTCTGGGATATCTGAAGCCATCCCTTTGAAAACGAAGTTCACGGGCGAAGCGGACCTCAGGCGCTCTTCACCGGTGGAGCGTTTATTCACACGGCGACGCGATTTGGGTGCAGCGGAGAGACCGTACACGAAAGTAACCCAGTCGGGTCGAGGAGTGTGAGCGTCAGGTCAACGAAGACCTCCCCTCCGGCGGCGAAGATTTCGCGCGAAAGGAGTGCCAGCGCCGTTGGAGGTACACAGCCGATGAACGAATCGAACGTTTCTGACGTGTGACCGGGCGACGACGGGAAGCCACAGAAGCTATAAACTGCGGTCCATGAGAGAGAGCGCGGAGCAGGATCTCCTGGCCCTGATGGTCCAGACGCCCGATGAGCCAGGCGCGCTGCACGCGCTGACCAGGGTACTCCTCGACCACAAGGCGAACATCACCTACGTCGATATCGCGGAGCGGCGCGAGGGGCTATCGACGGTCTACTTCGAGCTCGAGGACGTGGCCGGCGAAGCTGCCGGCATGCTCGTTGGCGACCTCGAATCGCTGGACATCGTGCGTGCGGTCGAGCGGGCGCCCTCGTTCCAGAAGGTGTACGGCAAGCGGATCATCGTAGTCGGTGGCGGGGCGCAGGTGGGTCAGGTGGTGGTGGGGGCGGTCGCGGAGGCCGACAGGCACAACATCCGCGGCGAGAAGATCTCGGTGGACACCATCCCCCTGGTCGGCGAGGAAGAGCTCGCCGCTGCGACACGCGCCGTGGCACGCCTCCCGCGGGCGGTGGCGCTGGTCCTGGCAGGCGCGCTGATGGGTGGAGAGGTCGCCCGCGCGGTCCGTGAGATCCGAGAGAAAGGGATCATCGTACTCTCGCTGAACATGCCGGGCAGCGTACCTGATGCCGCCGATCTCGTGGTCAGCGACCCGGTCCAGTGTGGTGTGATGGCCGTGATGGCGGTCTCGGATTCTGCTCTCTTCGACATCACCCGCCAGCGGGGACGACGCTATTAGGAGATGACCTGGGATCCTTCCCGGTATGCACCGCCCTCGGCTGTAATGATCCGGTGGTGGAGCTGCTGGCGGTGCTAGCACTCGCGTCCCGCGGCGTGTTGTGTTATACGCAAGAGGGTAGATCCGAAAGCCGGGGCTTCCTTCGTCCGCCAATAGACGATTGGTCTCTCCGGTGGGGGAGGACATAGGATGGGTCGTCTTACCTTTCTCGGGACTGGTGACTCGCTGAACCCGGAGCGGGCTCAGACGAGTATGGCCGTGCCGCTTCCGGGTGACGAGACGATGCTGATCGATGCCTCCAGCGGCACTATATTGCTTGGACGCCTCGCGGCTTGTGGCATCCCGCTAGAATCCGTGCGCCACCTGTTCGTCAGCCACCGCCACTTCGACCACGTCGGCGGACTGGCTCCCCTGCTCACCGCCCTTGCATCACTTCCCGAAGCTTCTCTTACCGTACACGCCGCATCCAAGACGCTTCGAGCAGTTCGATGCTTCCTTGAGCTGACGATCCCCGGCGCAGAGGGCTGGTTGGGGAAGCGTCTTGGCTGGGACGAGGTCGTTCCCGGCAAGCCCACCGAGGTAGGAGAGACGGAGATCACCCCGTTCTCGATGAATCATGGCCTCGAATGCGTGGGTTTCCGCGTCGCCCAGGAGGATTCTGTCGCCGTCTTCGCCGTGGATACCCGCCCGAGCCCTGAGGTCGTCGAGAACGCGAGAGGGGCGGACTTGCTCGTCCACGATACGTACGGGCCGCGGAGCGCAACCGAACGGGCGCACGCCATGGGACATTCGACCGCTGCCGAGGCGGGCGAAGCGGCCCGCGCCGCCGGTGTGAAGCGCCTCATTCTCACCCACATACGCTCCAGCCGGTTCGTCACCCCGGATGCCTTGGTTGCCGAAGCCGAAGCCGCGTTCGGAGGATCTGTGGACGCGGCGAACGACCTCGACACCTTTTACTTCTGAGCGGGCGTTAGGAGCGCTGGACGTTTCCTGCCCCGGTGCTTTAATTGTTCTAGTTCGGGGAAAAGGATGCAGAGCGGATGGCAGAATCGCACACCGGCACGATCACCTTCCTGTTCACCGATGTGGAGGGCTCCACCTCACTATGGGAGCGGAACCCGGAGGCGATGTCCGAAGCCCTCTCGCTTCACGACGAGATCCTGCGTACAGCAATAGAGAACCATAACGGTCAAATCTTCAAAACAGTCGGAGACGCCTTCCACGCCACCTTCTCGACCGCC
>DASSJP010000107.1:0-3893 GCA_035691165.1 Rubrobacter sp. | reverse complement strand
CTCGTCGAAGATTGGCATGACAAAAGACACGTCGGACAGGTGCGTTCCACCGCCAAGAGTCGTTGGAGGCGCGAACGTCTATTGAGTTACCAGGTCTCCGGTCTCGCACAAGGCGGCGCAGGCCGGCCATGTGTTGGATCTCCACGATCCGGGACGAGATCCTTGTGGCTGGGTTAGTGGTATTTTCGGTGCTACTAATTCCCGTGGGAACCAGCGGTTTGGGAGTCGGCAAATCGGACCGGCATAGGGAATTTCTATGACTTTCTCCTCCTCCGGCTTGCCGAATCTCTTCACCGATATGTAGGAAGTACTGCGAAAGCGGGGCAATGCAAACTCACGAGCGCCTGATGCGGATTCCCCGGTACTATGCCGTCCTGGCCGAATTATTCTGGTCGCTGGCGCCTCTTGGTCGCAAGCAGCGCCATGCTCTGCTTGCGACGATACCTCTAGCTGCGGGGAGCCCCTGCGTCACTCCACAAGCGTGTCTCAGTTGGACTCGGCTTGTTAGCGGACCACGACGACCGTGCACCTGGCATGCGCCGTAACGTGCTGGCTTACCGATTCAAGCAGCATCCCGGCGAACCCGCCGTGTCCGCTAGCACCGACCACGAGCAGATCGGCGTCCTCGGATAGGTCGATGAGCAGTTTCGCCGCGTTGCCCTCCTTGACCTGAGGATGCACGAGAACCGGAGGGTCCTCGCCGAGGACTTCCCGGATCTCTTCCATCAACAGCTCCTGCGCCGTCTCGCCGGGATTGGTTACTCCATGCGGGCTCCCGGCCGCGGACGGTCGCCTGATGGGTTACAAACAGGCGCTCGAGGCCCGCGGGCTACCCTTCGCCGATTCTCTGGTGAGGAACGGCGACGGCACCGCGAGGAGCGGGCACCGGCTCACCGCGGAGCTGATGCGGGCGCCGGACCCTCCGACAGCGATCTTCTTCGGCAACGACCCGGCGGCCATGGGAGGCTACGAGGCGCTCAACGAACGAGGCCTCCGTATCCCCGAGGACGTCGCGGTCGTCGGCTTCGACAACCAGGAGCTCATCGCCGCCCACCTCAGGCCGGCGCTCAATACCATCGCGCTCCCTCACAACGAGAAGGGGCGGTGGAATACATGATCGATCACGCCGCGCATGGGAAAACGCCTCCGACGCGCCCTACGCTGCCGCTACGTCGAACGCGAGTCGGTCTGAGCCCGGTCGCCGGGCGTCCCACGACAGAGCCCTCGGCCAGTCGCCGGTCAATGCGCTAGGGACAGAGTTGCTTTACTGAGCCTCATCGCCTGGCCGGCAGACGAACACCCGCACGGGACACCCTTCTCTGGGCCATCCAAGAGCTGCGGAGCTCGAGGAAGTTACGTTGACAGACGCCGCTGCGTGAGGAAAATGTGTCTACCTCCCCGGTCAAGCCCATCCGAAAAGTTGTCGCGTGAAATCGTTGGCGAATTTGCGGTGAGGATCATGTTTCTCCACGAGCTCCAAGAACGTCGCAAAGTTATCGCCGTACAGATTCTCCATATCCTCTTTGCCGAAACTCTCGCAGTACTTGCCCAGATGCGGACGAGCCCCGATGTCTTTGATCTTGTCCTGGGCGGCTGCATAGAACCTTTCGAAGCCGCGCGAATCGTTGCAGACAAGATCAATCCACATAGAACGACGTCCTTGTCCGGCACCAATCAGAGAGAGATCGTGCTCCGGCGTGAATCGCACCTCAATGAGCATGTAGGGCAATCCTGATGGAGGCGATTCTTCCCAGTATGAATCCTTGTACAGTTTTTCATAGAGTTCGATGAAGCATTCACATTTCTCGAGCGTTTCTTCGAAGGGCACCGTGAACTCCAACTCTTGATGCAGGTGATAGATCGTACGGTTGAAGCCCTTATTGCTCTCAAGAAGGAGATCCGATCCCCTTCTGATGCCGCCGTAGGTCCGGCCTGACTGCGGTAAGCCCCCGGTGTAAGCGAGAAGATTCCCGATCCATGCGGCAGCCAGGGCATCTATGGAGATCTTCACAAACTCGGTGAGATGACCTCTGGAGAGCTCGATGAACTCCAGAAAACGTCCAGCGATCGTGCGTGCTTTTTCCTTCCGATTCCACGTGTTGACCTGGCATACATCCATAAAGGGGAACAGATAGAGGCTGAGGTGATCGTTGGCCCGCAAGAGATGGTCGAGGTCTTTCTCGACATCGGCTCTGGGCCTCATTTCAACTTTCTGTTCGACGTTGAAGCGGGGCACGCCCCGTACTACCACCTCTGTAATTATCCCTACGGCGCCTATTCCCCCGATCGCCGCCTTGAATAGGTCGTCCGATGGCAGGCATTCGTGAATCTCCCCATTACCGTCTATCAGCTTAAGACTCACAATTGACTGGCTGACAAAACCCCACTTCTCATCTTCCGTCCCGAATATGTTTCCCGTTCCGTGTACGTCGGTGGACAGAATACCGGCCATGCTCTGGGCATCATGGGATGGCAAAGCGCGAAAGGCGAGCCCCTCGTCGAACAGCAGCTTCACGACATCCCGTACGCGTGTGCCGGCCCTCACGGCGATCTGGTGCTCATCCGGGTATCTACATATCAGGCCGCTGTAATCGTCCAGAGATACGAGGGTCCCGTCCGAGACTACTCCGCTGTTGAAAGAGTGTCCCGCGCCGAACACCCTCAGGCTCCGAGATCTCTTCACCAGCTCGACGATCTCCTCCTCAGTGGTGGGCCTGGCGACCTTCTCCGGCCTGTAGCGAAAGCGTCTGGCCCAATTCTTGAAAACACCGCCACGGATTCTCCCCTCGAGCCAGACGTAGTGTCCCAATGTCACGGCGTTGAGTACGATGTTGAAGGTGGTGAACCATGCGACCTTCAAGTAACTTGGGAGCCAGGCATAGCGTTTCAATGTCACCACACAGGCGACGATGGATACCGCGAGAGCCCAGGCGACCTTAATGTAGTTTGGAGACTTCATAGTTCCCCTCTCTATCGGTAATGCGTTTGCCCAGAACCCACACTAAGTGGATAGACCAGTATTCGGCCGATCTCTGAGTTGCCTCCGCGATCGCCTGCATCCCACCCAGGACCCCTTCCTGTCCCCATTTCGATAATTGATTGCACAAGGCGATGACTTCCGGATAAATCGGCGGTGAGTTCTGAACAGAGTACAAATTTTTACCCCTTCTGGGAGAAGCCGCCGCCGAAGCACCCTTACATTCGCCCGTCGCACCGCACTATCATCGCCCTCTCTTCGACCTGGCATCCGAGCCTCCCCATAACCTCGGAGATCAGACCGAGTTGAAGTTCTGCTACGAGCGAATGGCTAAATCGCTCGATGGCCTCCTCCTCTTCGGGCGAGAGGTCTACCTTCCTGAGGATGCGGGCAACCTCGCGGCGCCGTATCTGCTCGACCTCGTCCAGAACTGGACGAGGTCGAGGGGTCCTGTCTGCGGCAAATCGCGTTTTCAGCTGAGGACTCCGGCAAATTTAAGTAGATCTGGTAGGCCAAACTTCTTGGGCTTTTGGCCAAGGCTCGGTTCCCAATTCTGCATCCTCAATATCGAGTTCGGGCTGTGCAAGATCAACCCTACTATTACCTCCGCGACGATCGTGCTGCCTACCGGACCCAGGTGTTGCCCGTGGGCGCGCACCGCGGATTCGACCAAAATGTAGTACCAGAGCGGCGTGTCATCCAGGAATCCGCCCTGTTCGAGCGCCTTAACCTGGTCCCCGCTCGCCGCGCCCTTCTTGATCTCTTTTGCGGTGAGCACGGGTATTCCAAGCGCACCGGCTACAGCCTGTCCTGTGGGCATCCGTAGCAAGTACCCGCGCAGAAGGTTTCTGACGGCGAGGCTCGCGCTGATGGGTCCCGGATCGGCGTCCCTGGCACAATCCTTCAACGGGTTTCC
>DASSJP010000106.1:0-2532 GCA_035691165.1 Rubrobacter sp. | reverse complement strand
GCCGCAGCGCCACTCGATGCGATCGCGTATGGCTTCACGAGCTCGGCTTACGTCATCGGCGTGGAAGATGAGGCCGAGATGATTGCCCGGGTCGAGCAGCGCACTCGGGGCATCCCGGTGGTGGCAGCGTGCAGGGCCTCGGTAGAGGGACTGCGTGTTCTCGGTGCAAGGCGCATCGCGCTCGTCGACCCCCCTTGGTTTGACACCGAGCTAAACGCCTTGGGAAGACGGTATTACGAGTCGGCCGGCTTCGAGGTCGTCTACTCGGCGCCGTGCGGGCTGGCGAGCGACCAGACGAAGATCACGCCCTCAGACCTGCATGCCTGGGCCCTCGAACACGTACCCACCGATGCCGAGGCGATTGTGTTCGGCGGTAATGGGTTCCGCGCGGTAGGTGTGATAGCCGCGCTCGAGGAGGATCTAGGGAGTGCCGTGGTGACAGCGAACCAGGCGCTGCTATGGGCCGCGCTGCGGGTGGCCGATGCAGATCCAGGGCTAGTGACCGACTACGGCCGCCTGTTTGGCCACGCCTAGCCTCCTGAACAAGGAAAGCTATAGGGGTTGGGGATGCTCTTCCGGCCGTTATTCACGCGAGTGCGTGGAAAAGGTTTCCTACGAACTTCGCCGTAGAAGACGCCTTTGAGGAAGCGTAGGCTGATGTTAACCTTCGACCTTCGAGGCACGCCTTCACGGTGTAACACTCTGGTTGAGGAGGCTGACCATGTATGTCGTACTCTGGCGGTTCCGGCCTCTGAAGGGTCGGGAGGACGAGTTCGAGCGAGCCTACTCTCCATCCGGGGAGTGGGCACGGTTGTTCCAGCACGGCGAGGGTTATCTCGGCACCGAACTACTCCAGCGTTCCGACGATCCCAGGGAGTACCTGGCTCTGGACCGCTGGGCCTCTCGCACTGCCTACGAAACGTTTCAAACGCGCTTCAGCAGCGAGTATCGACGACTCGACCGAAGATTGGGAGGACTCACCGAGGAGGAGGTGGCCTTGGGCGCCTTCGAGACACTCTCGTAGAGACTTCGATCATCTCATGAAAGCTACGAGGCGTACTTGGCGAAGCACGGCGCCCTCACCTTCTCTGTAGGTGCTCCTTGCTACTGACATATCGAAACATGCCACACTACGAAGCCAGGCGCGTCTCTAACAAGCGCCTTTCACCCGAGTACGTGGAAGGACCGTTTCCCGATTCTTGCTCAGGCCGGAGCAAGTCGTACGTTGAAGCGTAATCCCGTTGTCATGATCGGCGTCGGCTGACGCAGTGCCGGTCGCGACAAAAGCGTTGGCTGGCCGCCAGCTCTGAATACGAAGAGGGGCTCCCCTAGCTTATACCGTGGGTTGTTCTCAGAGGGTTATGTCCTGGTACCATGCCGATCTCACATCACCCTCAAGGGCCGGGCATGTATTCGCACTCGCAACTCGTCTGGGTAACCAATCCCGGCTTGCCTCCACCAGGCTCCTCGCCGCACCTGGCGCTCCCGGCTCACATAACCGCTTCGAATCCAATTCAGAAATACTCAACTCTAAGTACGCCCTAAGGCCCTCAGGTTAACGGCCAATTAACAGCTGCCTCCTAGGCTGTCCCTTGGATACAAGAGACGGCTAACCCGGAGGAGAAGGAGGTGTGGAGATGTAAACAGCGGGCATGATCACCGAGCTTGGACACGAAGCGAGAAAGGAATGAAGATGGTAAAGGTCAAGCTATCTGGAGTTTTACGGGCAGTGAGGAAGACGGCTCTCGTGTTGGGGTTGGCGATGACGTTGGCCCTTGTGCTCGGAATCACCTCTACGGCGCTGGCCGCGGTACCCGGAGACCCGTTCCACCTTGGGAAGGTAAACGCCATTAACGCTCTTACGAGCCTGGTGGGCAGTGTCAACAACGCGATGCTGAAAGTAGATAACAACAGCACCGGAACCTCGGCCACGGCGCTCGATCTGCAGGTGGAGCCGGGCAAGGCACCGATGAAGGTCAACTCCCAAACCAAGGTGGCCAACCTCAATGCCGACAGGCTGGATGGCAAGGATTCCGGCGAGTTCCTTGGAGCGAATCAGAAGGCCCTGGACGCCGCCCACGCTGATCAGGCCACCAACGCGACGAACGCCACCAACGCACAGAATGCTGACAAACTCGATGGAAAGGACTCTACGCAGTTCGGCCCGCCAGATATCTTCGCAACGGTCCTGGCGGATGGAACGCTGTGGGGGCCAGCCTCGACATCACAAGCTGCCTCAGCGAGCCGGACAAGCACGGGCGTCTACGACGTCAGGTTCAACCAAAGCGTTGACCAGGTAGGCTGCGTGCACTTTGCGCAGTCACTGGATACCGTGGCGTTTACCCAGACAATTGCAGGTCCCCGATACGGGGGGCCGCCATCAGAAGTGAGGGTTCGGCAGTTCGACCATGCTGGCAACCCCGTGAACGGCGCAGTCTCTCTAGTTGTCTTTTGCAAGTAGTCGTCCTCTGCAACCCGGGCCGGAGCTCCGCTAAGGATGCTCCGGCCTGGTCTGCCCGGACCCGCTCTAAG
>DASSJP010000105.1:0-3201 GCA_035691165.1 Rubrobacter sp. | reverse complement strand
TCCATAGAGGCCGACGTTGCTTACCACGTTGACCGTTTCTTGATAGTCCCCGCCCGTGATGTAGACGTCTTTGTTCTGCGCCGCGGCGGCTGTGATGGCAGCTGCTATGGTCCTCTTCGGGTTAGCCGGATCCGCCCCTGTCGAACTATCGTTGCCGCTCACAGAGACCCAGATAGCGTCTGTCCTGTCGCCGTCGATGCCGTCGCAGTTGGTGTCCTCGTGTTGCAGGTCGGGTTTGTCAGGCTTGCCAGGGGCTACAGCCGAGTCGTAGGGTTTGCAGTCGGCGGTGCCGACAGCACCGTCGCCGTCGTAGTCGACCACGGCGAAGGCGGCCCTGCCCAGGGTGAGACAGAGGAATAAGGAGATCAGGAGCGCGGCTGTCAGTGCGATGGCAAGTCGTGCGTTCTTCTGGAAAAGTCCTGTGATCAACATGCTCTGCCCGACCTCCTCGGCGCTCCTGTTTGTACTCGACTACCTATTCTGGAGAGACAACGTTTTCTAACCGTTACGAAGTGCGTTACGGTGGCGAGCCTCATGGGATTCTTCTTTAGAGCTTCTGGCTCTCTTGTCTGTGCGCTCAATCCTGACTCCTTCGAAGAACTATCCTGCGTCTCTTCAGCGGTGGCGCTCGTCCCAGCGGCTCGAAACGCCACGATGGCAGCGTAGGCGGACGTTCGAGGCGTGTGCATCCCCCAGATGAGCTATCTTTCGGAGTGGTCGTGATGGGTGGTAAATCGGGCGAACCTTCTTCGCACCCCGGGGATGCTCGTCCGTATGTTCTGTCGCAGGCATCAACATCGCTCCTCGCTCATTTGAAATGGGGGCGAGGACTCTGCCCCGTCGGCCAAAGACCACTGCCCCGCCTCGGACCGCGAACTAGAAGGAAGCCCTGCCCTTTCGGCCAAAGCACGCTTCGCGTCGCGGTCGATACCAGTATGAGGATGGACGGAGGCGCGCGCATCTGCCATGTGGCCACTTTTCAGGGGGTCAGGTGGCCCCTTTTCGGAAGGTGGGGCCTACTCGGTGGGATCTACGATGCCGAGTTCCATCGCCCTGACGGCGGCCTGGGTACGGTCCGAGACGCCCAGCTTGGAAATGATGCGCTCCAGGCGCTTCTTGACCGTGGAGAGGGAGAGGTGTAGCTCTGCGGCGATCTCGCGGTTCGTCTTTCCCTGGGGAAGGAGTTTCAGCACATCGATCTCGCGATCCGTGAGGGAGCCTGCCTGGTGCTCCTGGTTGGCCTCGGAGGCCGGCTTTATACGCGCCTCGCCGTCGTAGGCCAGGCGTCTGACCAGCCGCATGACTAGTCGCTGGTCCACGTGCGACTCCCCGTTCAGGATCCCGCGCACGGCGTCGAGCAGCTCGATCGGTCCGACTGAGTCTTTGATCACGTATCCGGCGGCCCCTGCCCTCACGGCCTCCATCAGGAGGTCCTCGTCGGCGTAGGCCGTGAGGATCAGGACGCTGGTCCTCGGAAACTCGGCCTTTATCGCGCGGGTCGCCGCGATTCCGTCCAATTTCGGCATCGTGAGATCCATCATCACAAGGTCGGGGTGCATCTTCCGGCAGAGCGCGACGGCTTCCTCTCCGTCTGCTGCCTCACCGACCACCTCGATGTCGGGGCGCGAGGACAGAATGACCCTGATCCCAGCCCTGAACAGCGCGTGGTCGTCTGCGATCAAAACCCGTGATGGCAAGGTTGCCTTTCGTGCTAGCTCCCCAACTCTCGCATACTAACCTATGCTCGGACGCATGCCTACTGCAAATGGGCCATTTCCCGGCCAGAAGGAGCCTCTGGGGTTGAGCATTGGGTCGGGATCTCTTAGAGTCCGAGTGTGGGGAAGACGGTTGACGACAGGGCGGAACACCTTCTACGGGCGCTGAGGCAGAACCCGGTGATCCCGGCGGTCCGTGGTCCTGACAGTGCCCTTGAGGCGGCCCTGGCGGGGCATCACCCCGCGATCTTCGTGCTCGGCGGCGATATCTTCAAGGTGCTCAGGAGGGTCGGCGTCCAGGGCCGCAGGCCCCAAATCTACGTGAACGTGGACCTGGTTGGAGGTATAGCGGCGGACGCCAGCGGGCTGCGCTTCCTCGCCGGAAGGGTCGAGGGGATCATCTCCACGCACCGCCACGTCATAGAGCTCGCCAAGACCTCCGGCCTCATAACGATCCAGCGCCTCTTCGCCATTGACTCGGGGGCGGTCGAGCGTGGCCTGAAGCTCATCCGGCGCGCCGAGCCCCGCATCGTCGAGATACTGCCGGCGCTCGCGTACCGCGAGATCGCCGAGCGCTATTCCGAGGTCCTGGATCTCCCCGTCCTCGCAGGCGGTTTGCTCAAGGGCCACGACGACATATCCACCATCCTGGAAGCGGGCGCCGTCGGCGTCTCGACTAGCCACAGGGGGCTTTGGAACAGCGCCTGAGAATCTGTCTGACTGGAGTTCGGGCAGCGCTCCGACCGCGATTTTTTCGGAGAGTTTGAGAAGGCGTGTTATCGGAGACTCGCCCTTGTTGAACTGAGCGCCACGTCAAAATACAACAAGACATAGCCTATGTACCTTACTCTTTCCAGGGAGTATGGTGTACCCAGTACGCGGAAGGGAAAGTATATGGTTCAGTTGCTCCGGCGCCACCCCTTGATGACTTTCTTCGTGCTCGCGTTCTGTAACACGTGGGTAGTTTGGATTCCGCGGGCGGCCGGTGCCCAGCCAGGCGTCCTGGGGCAGGTGTGGACCTTGGCGCGCGCCTGGTGCGCTGGCGCGCAGGCTGGCGGTGGTATCTGGCGGTCCTCCTCGGGCCCGCTGTGTTTTCGCTCGCGGTAGCAGGGGTCTATGTCCTACTTGGCGGCTCCTGGGCAACCGCGGCACCGACGGCCTGGGCGAGGAGCTTGCCTGGCGGGGGTTCGCGCTTCCACGGCTGCTGTTGCGGCACAAAGCCCTGGCGGCCAGCCTTATTCTTGGCGTGTTCTGGGGGTTGTGGCACCGTCCCCTGGTCTGCACGGAGGGGGCCACAATGAATCAACAACCCATCTGACTGTTCTTCGTAGATATACTGGCAAAGTCGGTTCTCTTCACCTGGGTCTTCCTGCAAACCCGCAGAAGCGTACTCCTCGCAATGCTGTTGCACGCGTCGACCAACATGTTCGTCGTGTCGCCGAACCTGACCGCCAGCGGCGACCTGACGCTACTCCTGATCGCCGCC
>DASSJP010000104.1:0-4248 GCA_035691165.1 Rubrobacter sp. | reverse complement strand
GATAACCAAATCGGGAGGCACGTAAGCGAAGGTGATAGCGAAATGTTTGTCTTCCCCCGTAGTTACCATCCGCCACGGGATTTCGTCCTGTGTGGTAGTGCCTTCACTGAAGCAGCGGCGCAGCATCCCTAATATATGTGGGCTGTCCGAGTACCACTCGCTGTCTCTGATCCCCGGCGAACTACTTAACTCACCAAGCGTGATTCTGTCAGCCGCTTGGTTGAAGTCCACCAGTTCGCATTCGTCTTGGACTCTCTGCCAGAAAAAGGTCGGAATAGGGAAACGATTGTACTGTGCCCCGAGCCTCTCTTCGCTGCGCTTGGTGACGTCCCTGGTGGTTGTCACTATCCCCTTTATGGCAGGATCGTCGAGGAGGTTCGTGCCCCTCACCTCCACGTGCCGCCAAGAGCCGTTCGTGGTCCGGAGCCTAAACTCTATGGGCGGCAACACTGCGGGTTTCTCCAGGGCTTCAGCAAACGAATCCGCTAGATGCTCGATGTAATCCGGGTGGACGTAGTCGAAGGCGCTCGTCCCGATCAGCTGTTCGGGGCGGTAGTCCGGTATCCTCTCTACCGCAGAGCTGACGTATCGGATGGTGCGGTCAGGCTCAATAACCGTGATCATGTCAGAAGCGTTCTGCAGTACAGTGCGCAACCAACTCTCTTGCTCATTCGAAGGCTCATTGGCCCGAGCGAGGTTCTCGCCTTTACGAGCAGAGGCATCCGACGAGTTATTTGGGTCAGGCTTTATGGAGTTCATACTCGTCGGCTCTCCACTCACCTCAGGATACAAAGAGCATCAAGTATACCCAGGCAGATCCTCTCCGGCTATTCGAGGGAGGTGCTCTGCTTCTCGGGGCGGGGCCCACGGACGCACTTGAAGGGTGAATATATTCTTCGGGACTTCCGGCGGCGGGTCTCCGATGATCGATGCCCTGGCTTTGTTCGACAAATGGCGCAGTTCTGCATCGAAGTCTAAGCCTCCGCCTCGCATGTATGCGCCGCCTTTCGGGATGAAACGGTCCATAACCCTCCTCCTTGCGATCACTCGGACCCCACCTCTCGTTACCGTCATTCTGATCGATCCGCCAACAGCTACGCGGCCGATGTCGTCAGGGCTTTCCCAACCCACGTTTGATCCCTGGCGTTACCTCGAAGTCTTCAGCCGCCGTCGCCCCAATTTCCGGTCGGAACGACTCGAAACAACTACCATCTTTGCTGACGATGACTACTCTTTTCTAGCGGCTCACCTGTTTACAGGTGGCCTTGGGCACAATCCATTACCCGCATCATCAACTCTTTCGCGCTTTCTCGGCCGAGGGCTTCTCGTCCCCCTCTTCAAGCAACCGCCTGTAGTGCTTCCTGAATTCTCGTATCTCTTCGAGGTCCCTTTTAGTGATGCGCAAGCCTCCTGCGCTCCGATTGCCGGATCGTCGGTAGTCACGGAGGTTGTATGATATGAGACCATGCGTGCCAATCGCTGACTGGTGTCGTGGATTAAAGCTATGACGAAAACGAAGAGCAAGTCCCACGACAAGAACAAGGCTAAAGGCAAGGCCAACAGGAAGGCCGACATCCGTATTGCGCAGGGCACTGCGGCGGAAGAGGCCGTCGGCAAGGCTGGCGGCGAGCTCAAGCGCGACAAGACGGGCAGGATCAAACGCGCGGTTTACGAGGCCGAACTCGCGAGGCTCCAGCTCGAGTTGGTCAAGCTCCAGGAGTACATCAAGGAAGCGGGGCTGCGGGTCGTGGTTGTGTTCGAGGGCCGTGACGCGGCGGGTAAGGGCGGGGTGATCAAGCGCATCCAGGAGGCGATGAACCCGCGCGTGTGCCGCATAGCCGCGCTGCCAGCACCGAGCGACCGCGAGCGCACCCAGTGGTACTTCCAGCGCTACGTGGCCGAGTTGCCGTCCGAGGGCGAGATGGTGCTCTTCGACCGCTCCTGGTACAACCGCGCCGGCGTCGAGCGCGTGATGAGCTTCTGCACGGAAGAGGAGTACCAGGAGTTCCTGCGGGCGACCCCACTCTTCGAGGAGATGCTGATCCGCTCGAACATCAAGCTCCTCAAGTACTGGTTCTCCGTCTCCGACTAGGAACAGGAGCGCCGCTTCCAGGACCGCCTCTCCGACCCGAGCAAACACTGGAAGCTCAGCCCGATGGACCTGGAGTCCCGCAGGCGGTGGGTGGACTACTCGCGGGCCAAGGACATCATGTTCGCGCGCACTGATACAAAGCTCTCCCCCTGGTGGGTAGTGGAAGCCGACATCAAGAGGCACGCGCGACTGAATACGATCAGCCACCTGCTCTCCAGCATCCCATACGAGTATGAGCCGAAGCCACCGCTTGAGTTGCCCAAGCGCCAGGAGGACCCCAGCTACGTCCGGCCGCCGCGCGAGACCATGCGCTACGTGCCGGAGGTCTACTAGAAAGATCACCATAAGGACCACTCTCCGGGAGCAGTGCGGCCCGTCCCCGCCCGAAAGCCCGAGCAGCGTCCGGTGCGGGCGCCGTCCTCGTACTCCTCCCTCCAAACCGCACGAACCGCCACGCGTCCCTGGCTCAATACGTGCGTATCGATCACACCGCATAACAGCCGGCTAACTGTGCTTCGGTGGTTCTGGCAGCTATAGGGTCCAGCGTTAGGGTCAAATGGCACCTGACGCAAGACTGGGGCGTCGCGTTGCGGGGAACATTCGGCTTAAACACGCTGATTGCGGAGAGAGCCGACGAGCGGACTCGAACCACTGACCTGCTCATTACGAGTTAGATTTGGTCCCCTCTACCTTAGCCGAAAAATCGCTTACCCGCAGGAAAAAGTGTCCGCAGCATACCGCCGTGTTACGTCCAATTGCGCCCAGGTTAGTGTACCGGTTAGTGTAAGACAGTGAGCGAGGCAGCATGCCGTCCAGCTGCCCACTCTGGAGCCGACCCCTCAGCCGCCCTCGGGCTGGTAGTGGGGTGGCAGCCCTATGCCAGTGAGGCTATGCAAGATCTTGGATGCGAACTTGCGAGAATGCCTCTTCTTCTAGGTTATTCGGTGAATAGAGGAGCAGAGCGTAGGAACTAGCCAAGGTTTGTCATCAATATAGCTAATTTGGGTCATCCTGTGCGTGGACTAGGGATGTAGCATGTGCTCGTAATATGTAGGACAAGCCAGAGGAGAGTACTCCGCTCCCTCGCAAAGAGCAAGGAGGTAAGAGGTGGCCGCGGTTAACCAAGAACGCTTAATAGAAGAAGCAGAGACGACAAACCGACTGGACGTAATCGCCCACGGGACGATTCGGGAGGGCAAGCTTGAGGGATTCAAGCAGCACGCGGCCGAAATGATCAGGCAGACCAAGGAGAAGGACACAAAGACGCTGCGCTATGACTGGTTTATAAGCACTGATGGGACCGAGTTTGAGGTTCTCGAAGCTTATGAGAACTCAGAGGGTCTGATGGAGCATTCTATGCACATTGGCGAAGCTCGGAACGTACTCTTCAGTGAATTCGCCGACGATCACAGGATGAAGGTGTACGGTGATCCGTCGCCGCAGTTGGTGGAACATGCGAGCGCCCTTCCACCGGAGCACCTGCGGGGGATCAAGTGGTATTCCTTCCTCCATGGACTTGAGTCTTAGAACGTGACGGCCCGCCGAGGTGAAGCGGCTCGGGAAGGAGCAGTGGCATGTCCGCCGAAGAGAATAAGGCTATGCAACGCCGTCTCTTTGCAGAGTTCTTCAGCAAGGGAAAGCTGGAGGTAGCCGACGAGATCTTCGCTCCCGACCACGTCTACTACAATCCCGACACCCCCGAAGGAATACATGGCCCGGAAGGCATGAAGCAATTCGTCGTCGGCACTTTCCGGGGCGCCTTCCCTGACCTACAAGGCACCGTAGAGGATCAGATAGCCGAAGGGGACAAGGTGGTAATGCGCTGGACGGCTAGGGGTACACACCAGGGGGAGCTTCAAGGCCTTCCACCTACTGGCAAGCGAGTGACGGTACCAGGGATGGTAATCAGCCGCAGCGCTGAGGGCAAGCTGGTGGAGAGCTGGGAAGTGTTTGACACCTTGGGCATGATGAGGCAACTGGGTGTGGTCGTCATACCTGGCCCACGGCTGCTGGGTCGCATGCTGGTTCGTCAGGCTAAGAAGTTACGCGCAAGGCTGCCCACTCGGCGCTAAAGGTCGAAGCCTTCCGCTTCTGGTATCCTGCACGGCCAACTTTGGAGAGGAAGCTTATTCACCCAGCTTCGTAGAGCTCGACTT
>DASSJP010000103.1:0-3125 GCA_035691165.1 Rubrobacter sp. | reverse complement strand
GGGTGGGAGAATAATTTTGGAGCATCGGTGCGGCGTGGCATATACGCGCGGCACAGGTTGGATCTCTCGGTGCGTGACATCCTGTTTGGTGTTCTCTCGTGTCTCCGGCTGTGGCGGAGGGAGTGGCTGGAGGCGGAGATCCTGCGCCTCTGCTCTTTGGAAGACCAAGGACTGGTGAGTTTCTCGGTGCGGAGTGGGTGGGATCTATGGCTCCGGGCGCAGGGGCTGCGGGCTGGAGATGAGGTCCTCGTTTCGGCGGTAACGCACCCTGACATGGTCAGGATCATACGCGAGCATGGTCTGCGCGCCGTTCCAGTAGACATCGACCCGGAGACGCTCGCGCCCCGACCAGGGATGCTCGAGGCGGCGCTCACGTCGCGCACGCGGGCCATAATGGTCGCGCACCTCTTCGGGGGACGTATGGATCTCGGTTCCGTGGCCTGGTTCGCGAGGCAGCACGGCCTGCTCCTCGTCGAGGACTGTGCCCAGGCATTCCAGGGTCCCGAAGCTGTGGGAGATCCGGCGGCAGATCTGTCTATGTACAGCTTCGGTATCCTCAAGACCGCGACCGCGCTCGGAGGCGCCGTTCTACGGGTCCGAGACAGGGAGGTCCTTCGACGGATGCGCGAGATCCAGGCCTCCTATCCGAAGCAGCGCAGGGACGAGTACCTGAAGAAGCTGCTCAACGTCCTTGGCCTCGTCGCGCTCTCGCAGCCGCGTCCATACGGGTTGCTCGTCAGGGCTTGCAGGCTGCTCGGCTCTGACCTGGACGCTCTCGTCAACGGCGTGGTCCGTGCCTTTCCCGCGCGGGAACCGGCGGAAATACTCTTTCGACGCCTCAGACGTAGACCTTCTACGCCGCTGCTCGCGATGCTCTCCCGGCGGCTCGGAACCTTCGACGAGGACCGGCTTGCCAGGCGGGCCGCAGCCGGTGAACGGGTGGCGCGCAGGCTGAAGTTGGCCGCTGTTCATCCTGGTGGGGATTCGTTACGGAGGACGCACTGGCTCTTCCCGGTCGTCGTCCTTGATCCGGAGGCTCTGATCCTGGGCCTCCGCAGGCGCGGCTTCGACGCGAGCCAGGCTACCAGCAGCATTGCGGTCGTCGAGGCACCTGCCGGACGTTCGTCGGCCGACGAAGCGTCCCGGATGATGTCGAGCGTCGTCTTCCTCCCTGTGTATCCGAATCTCCCGCCGTACGCCTTGGATTCAATGGTCGAGCTCGTCAACGACTGTGCCGTTGGTGAAGGGATCGAAGGTCTGGCGCTGTCGTGAGCGAGCTTCGGGAGCTCGCGCTGGACGACTTGGGTCTGGGCGTGTTCGACGTGCTCGTGGTCGGCGCCGGCATCGTCGGGAGCAGGGTGGCTTTCGACGCGGCGCGGGCCGGGATCAGGGTGGCGCTAGTGGATGCCGGAGACTTCGGTGGCGCGACCTCGGGAGCCTCCGCGCGACTGGTCCACGGTGGGCTGCGCTATCTCCAAACGGGCAGCGTCCGGCTCGTGCGTACCGCTCTGAGTGAGCGCAACGCACTGTCCTCCCGCGTCGCGCCGCATCTGGTCAGACCGCTTCCTTTCGTACTGTTGGCGGCAGGAAGACAGCGCTCGAAGTGCGCGGCTGGGCTCCTCGCTTACGCCGCGCTCAACGGATTCCGGAGGCCGCTTCCCCGCTTCGTCACCCCGGAGGAGGCTGCTCGTCTAGTGCCGCCTCTCCGCGGCGAAGATCACAGCTCGCATGCAGTCTTCCACGAGGCTGCTACAAACGATAGCCGGCTGGCGCTCGCCACCGTAACAGCCGCCGCACGCTCAGGCGCCGTCGTGGCCAACTACTTGCGGGCTGTGGCTTTGGATCTGGCACCAGGGAAGATTTCACACGTTTTGCTGCAGGGCAGCGAGGGTACGTTGACCGTCCGGTGCAGGGCGGTCGTCAACGCGACCGGTCCGTGGGTGGATTCCATCAGGAGGATGGAAGATGCCGGATGTGAGCCCATAGCCCGCCTGAGCAAAGGGATCCACGTGGTTCTCCGCCCGGACGAGAAGTGGCGGGCCGCCGTCGCCGTCTCCCTGGACGGCGGACGCCACCTCTACGCCGTGCCCTGCGAGGACAGGATCCTCCTTGGCACAACCGACGAGTAGTACTTCGGAGACCCCGCTGGCGTGGCCGCGGAGACCGCCGACGTCACCTCGCTCCTGGATACGGCCAGCCACTTCCTGCGCCCGGAGATGCTCCGTAGCGAACGCGTGATCTCCGCTTTCGCCGGCCTGCGCGTCCTGCCAAGGGGAGGAGGAGCGTCGCTCCATGCGAGCCGGGATCACCTCCTCAGCGTCGGGCCTGGCGGTATGGTCTCGGTGGCCGGTGGCAAGCTGACCACCCACCGCCGGATAGCCCTCGATGCGATGCGCCAACTCCCCGCCGATGTCCGGCCCCGGAGACTTTTCTTGAACGACGCGCCTCTACCGGGCGCCGCCCCTACGTGTGTTCGAGGTCTCCATTCCCGTCTCGACGGTCATACAATGGACCACCTCCACCGCTGCTACGGCGCGGAAGCCCACAAGCTCCTCGAATACGGAGGAGATAGCTCCAACGCCCTCGAAGCGATAACGCCGGGTGCGCCAGACCTCTGGGCGCAGGTCTACCATGCGATCTCCGAAGAATGGGCCGTAACCGCAGAGGACGTCATCTACCGTCGCACCAGCCTCGGTCTTCGTGGCTTCGATACGCCGGAGATCCGCCGGCGGATCTCACGCCTCCTCGAAGGCGAGCGAAGCCTCAGAAACTGCGGCTTCGATGCCGTCTCTCGACGTACGTAGTACTTCTGGATCCATGTGACTTGCGCTTCCCGACGACCCCTCCACCGCTCTCGCCGCTCACCCATCGGCTGTACGGGCTGACAAAACAACGAAGATTCGCTCTTTCACCCTGGTGGGGCGGGAGTCGGAAGTCGAGGTGGCGCTGATCTAGAGGTTACATGCCCCCTGGCTGTTCACCGAGTTGCGTGCATGACGCGTTCTCAGACGGGAATCTTTAAATGGTCCTCGATCTCTGGACGGTGTTCTGACGCTCAGCTATGAGTAGCGTGGCGGAAACGAGGAACATGAAGCCGAACGTCGCAACATAAGACGGATTGACGG
>DASSJP010000102.1:0-6768 GCA_035691165.1 Rubrobacter sp. | reverse complement strand
TGGCCCTTTTGCTCGGTCTCGTCGTGGGGGTCGTGGTGCACGAGGCGGCCCACGCCTACTCGGCCTACCTCCTCGGCGACGACACGGCCTACCGCGCGGGCAGGGTCACGCTCAACCCCGCCTCCCACCTCGACGTTCTCGGCAGCCTCATGTTCCTCATGGCCGGTTTCGGCTGGGGCAAGCCGACTCCCGTGAACACCGCCAAGCTGCGCGGCGGCATCTTCGGACCCGTGGCCGTCGCGCTCGCCGGTCCGCTCTCCAACTTGCTGATCGTCACCCTGTGCGCCGTCCTCTACCTCTTGCCGCCGTTCCAGAGCGGCTACCTGCTCCTCGTCGTCGTCATGGCGGCCTTCGCGAACGCGCTGCTCTTCGTCTTCAACCTGATCCCGATCCCTCCACTCGACGGCTCGAAGGTAATATTCCCCTTCCTGCCCCGCGCCCTGGACGGCTTCGTGATCTTCATGAACCAGTATGGACCCATGATCTTGCTCGGCCTCATCCTGGTCTCATTCCTTACCAACCTCCCCATCCTAAGCATACTGCTCGCCCCCGTGCGGCCCCTGCTCACCCTTTTCGGACTCCCCGTCGTTTTCTAATAGACACCAGAGAAAAGACAACAATAAGGGGCAACACGGCCCGTAGGGAGGGGGGAGAATCTACGGACGTTGCGCTGCCCCGTGCTTATTCTACCCCCAAAGACGCTAAAGTGTGAGTTAAACCTCAGGTAGAGGCTAAAAAGATCAGGGACGAAGGCTACCGTTGGTGTTCGGGGAGCCTGACGCCAGGGGGAGGAGGACGGAGAAGGTGCTCCCTTCGTCGGGGCGGCTGCGGACCTGGATCTCCCCCCCGAGGTGGTCGGTAATCTCGTGCGCGAGGGCGAGACCGAGGCCTGTGCCGTCGGCGCGCGACGAGCCCTGGGCCCTGTAGAAGCGGTCGAAGATGTGGGGTTGCTCGGCCTCCGGGATGCCGCAGCCACGGTCGGTGACGCTGATGACGACACGCCTGTCTTCGCGGGAGAGCCCGAGGTCTACGGGTGCGTCCGAGTATTTGAGGGCGTTGTCAACGAGGATAGCGAGCGCCCTGTGGAGCTGGTTCGGGTCGGTCTCCACGAGCGGCACGTCATCCTCGGCCAGGATGTTCAGCGGGCGGCCCGTGTAACCGAAGTCCCTGCGCAGCCCGTGGAGGAGGTCTTCGAGGTCTACCTCCTCGGTACGGAAGGTCACGGCGTTCGCGTCAAGGCGGGAGAGGTCGAGCAGGGTGCGGGCCAGGCTCTGAAGACGCTCGGTCTGTACGCGCATGTCGTTCAGGAACTCCGCCCTGACTTTCTCGTCCTCCTCGTCCTCCAGCATCTCCAGGTAGCCTGAGAGGGCCGTCAGGGGTGTCTTCAGCTCGTGGGAGGCGTTGGCGATGAACTCGGCCTTCACGCGCTGCATGTGGCGCTCCTCCGTAACGTCGCGCAGGATGGCGAGCGCTCCGTCTTCCAGAGGCGCAGCCCGGATCTCGATGATACTGTCCCCCGCCTTCGCCTCCGGCTCGGTCACTGGACCGCTGTAACGCGTCTTCGCGAGCACCTCCTGCAGACGGTTGTGGAACGCGTGGTCGGAAGACTCGAGGAGCTTGCGGGCCCGGGGGTTCAGGAAGACCGCGTTCAGGTCCCTGTCCACGCCGACGACCGCGTCCGTCATGCCGTCGAGTATCGCACTCCCGCGTTCCTTCTCCTGTTCGATCTGGTCGAACGCCCCCTTCAAGGAGGCGGCCATCGCGTTGAACGTCTCGCCCAGGGCGCCGACCTCATCCTCGATGCGCGTCTGTATCCTCTCGTCGAAGTTACCGGCGGCAAGATGCTCGGCGGCCAGCCCCAGGCGACTGACGCGCCGGGAGATCAAGACCGCAGCGAAGTAACCCGCGAACCCCGCGATGAGGAGTGCCAGAAAGCCAGCGAGCAGGGCCAATCGCTCTATATTGTTCAACGCCGCCTGCACGTTTTCGACGTCGTTTGCCGTAAAGTACTTGACGAAGACCACGGCCCGAGGCTCGGACTTGCCTTCGACATCCACGTCTATGGGATACGCATAGGTAGCCTGCAGTTGCCCTTTGTGGGGGCCGGTCTGGATCTGCTCCATTTCGTCGCCAGGCCTCCTGGGCTCCTCAACAGCGCGTTTCACCGCGCTGGCGGACCAATCGTCCAGGTTCCCCTGCGTCTGGAGGCCGCCCTCGGCCTTGACTATGCCCCACTGCAACCCGTGCGAGCGCGCGAACGCGCTGATGCGCTGTTCGGTCAGGGCTTCGTCGCGGTCCCTCAGCCGTTGCACCTGGGCCTCGAACTGGTCTCCAACCTGCTTGAAAGCGGCTTCACTCGACCGGTTCAGGGTCTCATAGAGGATGGGATGCACGATCCTGTAAGCCGCCAATCCGGCGAAAGCGGTGACGAGTACGAAGAGAGCCGTGAGCCAGATACGCATGCTCAGGCGCGGCCTGAACTCGCCCCCTCTCTTCGAGGCGAGCAGCTTCTTGCTCTTTCGCCAGAGGTTTAGTTCCCGGCTCTTCCCTGCGGATCTCTTCTTAGCGGAAAACATATCCGACACCCCGCGCGGTGTGGATGAATTCGGGGTTCCGGGGGTCGCGTTCTATCTTCTCGCGGAGGTGGCGGATGTGGACGTCCACCGTGCGTTCGTCGCGGAACTCGTCGCCCCACACCCTGCGCAGGAGCGCGCTGCGAGAGAACACCCTGCCAGGGCTCGAGGCCAGCGTAACGAGGAGTTCGAACTCCGTATAGGTGAGATCCACCTCTTCACCTTCCGCTGACACCCTGCGGCTCGGCAGGTTGATCCTGAGCCTGTCGTAGGTCAGCTCGTCAGGGCGCTGTCCAGCGGGGACTGCCGCCCTGCGCATGATCGCCCTGACGCGCGCCACGAGTTCCCTGACGGCGAACGGCTTGGTGACGTAATCGTCCGCCCCTAGCTCGAGCCCGACGACCCTGTCTATCTCATCGTCACGGGCCGTCAGCATGATGACGGGCACGTCGCTCTGCGCCCTGATCCTCCTGATGACCTCAGTGCCGTCGAGCTTGGGGAGCATGATGTCGAGCACGATCAGGTGCGGCTCGAAGGTCTTGAAAGCTTCGAGGGCGGCCTCGCCGTCACCGGCGATCTGGACCTGGAACCCCTCGCGCTCGAGGGCGTGCGTGAGCATCTTCTGGAGCGACGGCTCGTCGTCAACCAGAAGGATCTTACGCGTCACACCCTGTAGATCCTGTACCATTCCCGGCTAAACCTTCTTGTACACGGGAACCGACAATTCGTTCTGGCGTATTTTAGCATGATGCACGATATGGCCTCCTGATTCTACAGGTTCTCACGCCAGCGGAGCCGCGCTCTCTCCGGCGACCTCGGCGACACTTGCCGCAGCCTCCAGGAGATCCCGCGCTTCTCTGAGACGCACGGCCTCAAACTCCGCCTGCCGGCGCCTTAGATAAGCAGCGACGATCCTGGCCTCGTTGGAGCCGTCCCGACCGGCCCCGTTGTCTTCGGGCCTCACGAGCACCTCATCGGCGAAGCGTGTGAGACCGGCAACGTCGCCCGCCTCGAAGCCGCGGTGGGCGACCAGGCGGCCCCCGCACAGGATGAAGACCTCGATCACGCCAGGCTCCGTCGATGGGGCGACGACTGCCTGCACGCCCTCCGCGCTCACGACCGCCCTCGAAAGTCGCACCCGCTCTATGCCGGAGATCAGGTCTCTGAGCCTGGCCGCCGCCTCGAACTCTAGTCCCGCGGCCAGCCGCGCCCGCTCCCTGACGAGCGCCCTGAGATGCTCCTCGCCGCCCTCGCCGCGCAGTAGCGCTACGACCTCATCAACGACCTGGGTACGATATTCCTTCTCGCTCATGCCCACGCACGGCGCGCAGCGTCCCATCTGGCCGTAGAAGCAGACCTCCCCATCGCCCGAGCACCTCTTGAGAGGGAAGATCCTTCCCAGAGCCTCGATGCAGGTGTCGAGCACACCGGCGCTCCTGTACGGGCCGAGGTGGATGATGCCCTCGTCCGGCGGGTTCTCGGAGACCCGCTCGGGTACGGGGTAGGGCTCGTTGGTGTCGAGCCTTATGAACCAGCTCGCCCTGTCGTCCCTGCCGACGGAGTTGTAGCGCGGCAACAGACGCTTTATCTCCCTGGCTTCGAGGATGAGGGCGTGAAGCTCGCTCTCGGTCTCCCTGACGCGTACCTCGGCTACCTCCTCGACGAGACGCGCGACCTTGCGGCGCCCGTCCCCGCCGTTGAAGTAGGTCCGCACGCGGGCCTTAAGGTCCTTCGCCTTGCCCACGTAAAGAGTGGTGCCGTGCTTGTCTACGAAGTAGTAGACGCCCGGCGTGTTCGGCACCCCGCTTGCGAGGTGCTGCTTCTGGGGTTTGATGCGGCCCCTTCCTCCGCGGATGGCAGCAGCCTCCCCGACGCTCTCTATTCCGGCGGAGCGAAGGAGCTTGAGCAGTTTCTTGAACACCTCCGTCGTCGCCGCCGCGTCGGAGAAGGCACGGTGGTTCGGCGCCTGGCGCACACCGAAGTGGTTCACGAGCGCGCTCAGACGGTAGCGTTTCAGACCGGGCACCAGGCAACGGGCGAGCTTCAGGGTGTCGATGACCTCGTTCGGGAGCGGAGCACCCCTCGCGGCGGTGACGAAGGAACAGTCGAACTGGACGTTGTGCCCGACCAGGACGCACCCCTCGACGAACTCCTCGAAGCGCGGCATCACCTCGGAGACGGGGGGTGCACCCGAGACCATGCGATCCGTTATGCCCGTCAGACGCACGACGAAGGGATCTATAGGCCGCCCAGGATTGACGAGCGTCGAGAACTCGTCTATCACCTCCCCGCGCACGAGCTTGAGGGCGCCGAACTCCGTGATAGCGCCCCCCTTCCCCGCCGCCGGCCCCGTGGTCTCCACGTCGAAGACGACGTAAGGAGCCTCCTCCAGAGCGAGCGAGCCGGCGTGCGCGGTCCTCAACTCCTCGCCGTCCCAGACGAACCTGGGATCACCTTCCACGAGCTTCTCCACGATGCGGCGGGCGTCACCGTTCAGGCTCGCTAGAGAGAGGAATCCTGTGGAGATCTCCTCCGGGCTCACCGGCTCGTGAACCTTCACGAAGCCGTAGAGACTAGGAGACACGGACCTCCGTCCGCGCCGCCCCGATCGGGACAGACCTCTTCTTCGCGGCCCTCGCAGCCTCGGCGATGGTCCTTGCCTGCGATTCCGTGACACCGGGGATGGCGACGAGGCTCTCGTAGGTGTACTCGCCGTCGAGCAGCCCGCTCGCGAGGACCCTGGCCCGCGTCTTCATCCCGACACCGGCCATCTTCGTCGTGTGGAACAGCTTGCCGCGCTGGATGCGCAGAGAGCCGACGCCGGCAAGCCTCTCGCCATCCACGAGGACACGCCTGCACGTGTCTGCGAAGTGTTCGATCTGCTCCGGATAGTAGACGCCCCGGCTCATGAGGGAGGGCGTCATCGGGAGCGGGTGCAGCAGGTTCGCGTTGCGGACGGTCGTGTGACCGGGAGGCTCACCCGGCCCGAGCGGGTCAGGGTCTCCGAGCCGCCGTGCCCGCACGGCGTGTTTCCATACCTGCTCCTCCAGGTCTCCCCCGAGGTCGAGCTCGGTGATCACGGGCTTTCCCCTGAAACGGTCGTTGCGGTTGGCTGCATACAGGAAGCGCCTGTCGCCCCGCTCGTTCTCGTAGAACTCGACGACGGCGCGGGCCCGCTTCCTGCCCATGCCCGGCAGCCGCGCCAGCGTCTTGATATCCCTCTCGGCCAGTAGCTCCTGCAATTCCTCCGGACTCACGACCTCGGCTGTCTTCGCGGCCGCACGCTTGTCCACGCCACGGACACGTTCGAGTATGCCCTGCACGCACTCGGGGCATACGCCGCGCCTGAGGTGGTTGACCTTGCGTACCGCCGTGAAGGCGTTGTAGCCCTCCCAGTGCCAGACGTACTCGCGCACCCGCTCGACGGCCGCCGCGTCATCGGGGACGAACTCGATGGTAACCGCGTCTCCAACGTAACGCCCGTTGGCCCCAGGGAGGTTCTCCGCGGCGTGCATCACCTGTACCTTCACCGAGGGTGAATAGAAAGAGAGGTGCACCGGAACCCCCGGCGCAACCTCCTTCATCAGCCGCCTGCGGAAGACGTTGTCCTCGAGATCAGACTCAAACATTGGGACCATATTCTACCATCAGCCTCCTGCTTCCAGCGACGAAAAAGGTATCAGGATTCAGGCTGCGGCCGTCAGGTAGAGGCAAACCAGCATCATTCGGAGTGCAAACCCGTTCGGCGCTTCCGTCCGTCGGTGGTGGAGCGGGAAGCTGCAAGCCGAAACCCGATGCCTGTAGCCTCAAGTCAGCTTCTCATCCCGTAACACTATGGCCTCGATGGGCTCTCCGGCGGGAATGCCCCCGGAGGCAGGGCCGATGAGGGCGAGGGCGTCGGCCTTCGTGAGCGAGCTGACGAGCCCTGAGCCCTGGGCCCCCACGGACTCGGCCAGCCAGCCCTTCTCCGTCCTCTTGATGCCGACCCGCATCGCGTGCAGCCTGCCGAACTTGTTGACGATGTCCTGCTCGAAGTAGACCAGGATGCGCGGTCTCCTCCTGTCCTCGCGGCCCATCATCCGCATGAGGGCCGGCCTGACAAACAGGTCGAAACAGACCACCGCGGAGACGGGGTTGCCGGGCAGGCCGAACAGGCGAGTCTCGCCGCGTGTCCCGTAGAAAAGAGGCTTGCCTG
>DASSJP010000101.1:0-2652 GCA_035691165.1 Rubrobacter sp. | reverse complement strand
GCCTACTTCCCGCTGCTCATCCCCGAGAGCTACCTCAAAAAGGAAGCTGAGCACGTCGAGGGTTTCGACCCGGAGCTCGCGTGGGTCACGATAGGGGGCAGAGAGGAGCTTGAGGAGCGGCTCGCGATCCGTCCGACCTCCGAGAGCATCATCTGCGACTTCTACAAGAATTGGATCCAGAGCTACAGGGACCTGCCAATCCTCATTAACCAGTGGTGCAACGTACTGCGCTGGGAGAAGGTCACCCGCCCGTTCCTAAGGACCGCGGAGTTCCTGTGGCAGGAGGGCCACACCGTCCACGCGACCGCAGACGAGGCGCGTGAGGAGACCCTGCGTATGCTCGGCGTCTACAGGGACTGCTTCTACGAGGCGATGGCCATCCCAGTGCTCACCGGGGCCAAAAGCCGGTCCGAGCGCTTCGCTGGTGCCGTCGAGACTTTCACATGCGAGGCGCTCATGGGCGACGGACGCGCATTGCAGGCGGCGACCAGCCACGACCTCGGGCAGAACTTCGCCCGCGCCTTCGACATCACGTTTCTGGACGAGAACCAGGACAGGGTCCATCCTTACCAGACTTCCTGGGGGTTTTCGACGCGGACCATAGGCGGTTTGATCCTGGTGCACGGCGACGACAGAGGGCTCAAGCTGCCGCCGAAGCTCGCGCCTACTCAGGCGGTCGTCGTCCCGATCTGGCGCGGCAAGAACAAGGGAGAGGTGCGCCGCGAAGCCGAGGTTCTATACACGGAGTTGAAAGACTCAGGTCTCAGGATGGAGGTGGATCTAGACGAGGAGCACTCGCCAGGGTGGAAGTTCAACGAGCACGAGCTCAGGGGCGTGCCCGTGCGCGTCGAGCTCGGTCCGAAGGACATCGAGAAGGGACAGGCGGTGCTGGTGCGCCGCGACACGGGGGAGAAGGAGTTCGTGGACCGCAAGGAGCTGCCCCACAGGATCGAGGCTTTGATGGTCGAGATCCAGGCGAACATGCTCCGTCAGGCCGAGACCTTCCGCGAGGAGAACACCCGCCGGGCCGAAAGCTATGAGGAATTCAGGGAGATCATCGCCCGGAAGCGCGGCTTCGTCGTCGCCCCCTGGGACGGCACGGAAGAGACGGAGCAGAAGATCAAGGAGGATACCAAAGCCACGATACGGCTCCTGCCCTTCGAGCGGGAAGAAGGCGAGGACCTCGTCTCAGGCAGGCCAGGACAGACCGCAGTCTTCGCCCGCGCCTACTGAACACCTGACCTTGGAATCGCAGTCTGGTCGTAAACTCTCGACCAACCGTCCCGCTGTTCGATGGTAATTACTATCCGGTGAGGGCTCACTTCAGCAGGGTGATCGTGTAAAATTTGTTTCGTTGACGGAAGGAGGGGGACTCCATGGAATCGTTTCGGGCGTATGCGGTGCGCCACATTACAGGCTTGAGGGTGGCACTGGTGTTGCTGGCGGTCGTTTTGGGCGGAGCAATCGGGCTGGCCGGAGGGTTGGCGGGAGTAGGGGCCGAGAGCAATTCGGCATACTCAGATCCGAAGAAGCCCGTACTCTCTTACATCTTATCTGACCAGAGGAATGTCGAGGAGTTCCAGAAGGAGTTTGGCCTCAGCGACGAGCAGGTTCAGGAGGTCCTCGACGCCGTACAGAAGGAGAACACGGTCCTCTCCGGGGAGTACGAGGAGAGCGAGCAGATCGTCGACTCCAGCGAGGGTGCCTCAGAGGAGCAGATAAAAGGCAAGATCCAAGACTCCGACTTCGACGAGAAGCTGAAGGAGGCCGTCGCGCAGACCAAGTCGGATGTAGAAGACATTTTGCCGGACGACAGGGCAGGAGATCTGGAGTCGTGGGTAAACGGGCAGTGGCGGCAGGAGACCGCTGAGTACAGTACCGAGAGCGAGCCAACATATCAGGTCTCGTCCAGGGGCTACGCGTGTAGTGTCTGGGCTACCTACTACGACGGCTACACGAGAAACGAGGTCGCCCTCCCGCACAAGAAGGTCAAGTTCGACGGCGGTCACAGGGTCAGGATCATCGCCGTAGGCAAGGGCACGAGGACGCGTGCGCCCGTTAAAGAAGTGGGGCCGTGGAACGTCACCGACAACTACTGGCAGGCCCGCCGGTACAGGGACAGGTGGAAGAACCTCCCGCGATGCGTGCCCGAGGCCGAGGCGGCTTTCTACGACAACTACCACAAGGGTGAGGATCAATTCGGGAGAGAGGTACTCAACCCTTCGGGTTTCGACATGACCCTACGCGTCGCCCGCAGACTGCACGTCTCGCACAAGATCAAACGCGAAGGAAAGATCAAAGTGCGCGTCTACTACCCCTGGGTGCGCAGGTGAAGGAGGGAGGAGGCACGTGCCTCCTCCATGGCGTCCGGTTCTAACGGACCCTGAGCGTGCGGGTCACGCTGCTGTTGCCGAGGTTGCTCTCGTTGGGCTTGAAATGGGCCGTAACGTTATATTCGCCGGCCTTCTTCAGCGTGAACTTGTATTCGAACTTGGAGTCATCGAGAGTTATGGTCTTCACGACCCGTTTGTGGTTGCCTTGGAGAGTCAGCTGGATCTTCCCTGTGGCCTGTCCAGGGATCACGGAACCTGAAACCCTGGTTCCGTTGCCTTCCTTGACGCGGTTCTTGAGAGGTTGAGGGGTATCCTGACC
>DASSJP010000100.1:0-5533 GCA_035691165.1 Rubrobacter sp. | reverse complement strand
CTCGGATAACCTTCCCCGTACTCGATGACCCGCGCACCGTTGGGCTGGGCCTTCTTCGCGTACAGCCCGGCCATACCAACCAGAAGCAGCACCAGCGCGAACAGGATCAAACCCGACCCGACGGCGTCGAAGCCCGTCGGGGAATCCTGACTCACGAAAGGAATGGTGATGGGCAATCCAGAGAGGTCGGAGAGCACCATGAAAACGCCGCCCGCTATTGCCGCTGGTCCAACCCATCGCATGAGGTCCGAAAGTTTCACTCGCCTCTCCTTTCTCTTGTGGAACCCTTATGCCTCCACCATAGTGGACGGGCGTTACGAGGTCGTTACGAGAAGCGTTACGAAACAATTCTTTTGAAAATTTTCGTAATTTATTTCGGTCTGTAGTCGAACTAGCCGTGTGCCGGGACCGTCGCTTCACATGTCCGTCACTCGGATGGCAAAGACTAGACGATCGCTGATCGGCCCGAGGTAGTCCGGAAACCCAGGATGTGGCATGGTTCTCCCTCCACGACGCAGCACACGCAGGAGAAATGGATGGAAGCTGTCGGGTCGAGTATAGATTTCTGGAGTGAATCGTGAGTGGCCTCGACGTACCTGAGGAGGTGCGCCGGAAGGCGATGGCCCGAGGTCCCGAAGGTCGGCGGTGGTTGGACCGGTTGGAACGTCTCATCGGCGAGCTGGAACGCGATTGGAGTATGGTCGTCGGGCCCACGCTCTGCGGAGGGTCCGAGTCTTACGTGGCCGCCGCCAGGACAGACTCCGGTGTCGATGCCATCATCAAGATCGAAATGCCGCCCTACGCGTCGTTTGCCGGCGAAGTTCGGACGCTCGTCGCCGCAGACGGGCGCGGTTACGTGCGGCTGCTCGACCACGACGAGGAGCGCAACGCTATGCTGCAAGAGCGGCTCGGGCCTTCGCTCCGCGAATTCGGGCTACCCATCCCCGTTCAGATTGAGATACTTTGTGCGACGCTGCAACGTGCCTGGAAAGTGCCTGCCCCGGCAGGCTTGCCGTCAGGGTCGGATAAGGCTCGTTGGCTCTCCGAGTTTATCTCCGCAACCTGGGAGGAGCTACACCGACCTTGTTCTCGACGTGTGATCGAACAAGCTCTAGCCTTCGCCGAGATCCGCAGGGCGGCCTTCGACCCCGAGACGGCCGTACTCGTTCACGGCGACGCCCACAGCGCCAACGCTCTGCAAGACCCCGGGCACGCGTCGGTTCCGGCGCGGTTCAAGTTCGTGGATCCCGACGGATTGGCGGCCGAACCGGCCTACGACCTCGCCATCCCCATGAGGGAGTGGAGCAGAGAACTCCTCGACGGCGACGCAGCGCGGCTCGGCCACGAGCGGTGTGCCTATCTCAGCCGCCTGACCGGCGTGAATCCCCGAGCTATCTGGGAGTGGGGCTTCGTCGAACGTGTGTCCACCGGACTCCTGGCGATACGGGTGGGCGCCGATCACATGGGGAGGGAAATGCTCGACGTCGCCGAGGTCTGGGCAACGTCGTGAGCCCGGCCACGCGATATCCATCCAACAGAAAATCAGGGCCGCACGGCGCGGTCAGCCGTTACCTTTTCATCGTACCCCGATCAGGTCTCGGGCCGGCCACCTGCGTGACGGACAGGTGTGGCGGCTCTCTGCACCACACGACCTCAATCCCGGTCTTTATGCTCCCACTCGGTTGCGCCTCGGCGTCCGAGTGCGCGCCAGCGTGGCGAGACCGGCACGAGATCCAGGTCGCGGGCGAGTTGCCTGGCTGCGAGCCCCACTATGGCCGTGAAGGTCGGGTAGGCGAGCTCCAGGTCAGCGAGATGCTCCACGCGCATGCCGGCGCCCATCGCCGCAGCAACGAGTTGGATGACCTCAACGGCCTGCTCGCCCACGATATGCGCTCCGAGGATCAGGCGTGATGAACGGGAGACGATCAGCTTGCAGGAGCCGTCGGGGTGCCCGTCTATGACACCACGGTCGAGGTCGGAGTACGGTACGATAGCCACGACGCAGTCTTCGTCCCCGAACTCTTCGCGGGCCTGGCGTTCGGTGAGGCCCACGCTGGCGTACTCGGGGTCTGTGAAACCACCGTGCGGGACGATCGCGTGCCTGTAGTTGCGCTCCTCGCCCAGCGCGGCGTTCTCGGCGGCGAGGGCACCCTCGTAGTTGGCGCTCTGGACCAGCATCATCCTTCCCGTCACGTCTCCGGCGGCGAAGACGTGCGGGGCGCTCGTCCGCAATGCATCGTCAACGAGCACGTAACCTCCCCTTGTCTCCACTCCCGCGACGGCGAGGTTCAGCGCCTCCACGTTCGCAGGCCAGCCGACCGCGAGCACGACGGCCTCGGTGTCGAGCGAGCGGATCTCTTCTCCTTGCGTGTAGAAAAGCCGGAGAAGGTCGCCATCCTTCTCTATGCGCTCGACGCCGCCGATGCCTGTCAGGATCTCGATATCGCGGCGCGAGAATGCCTCGGCCACGCCGCCGGAGACGACTACATCCTCGCCGCCCAGGATGCGCGGCGCCACCTCGAGCAGGCGCACCCTGGAGCCGAACGCCGCGAATACGGAAGCGAGCTGGCACCCCGTTGCGGCGGCGCCAACCACCACGACCGAGGATGGCAGGCTCTTCATCTGCCAGACGTTGCTGTGGGTCAGGGCGTATTCGCTGCCTGGGAAATCCATCCGGCGTGCGTGGCCTCCGGCGCAGACGATGAACTTCCCGCCCGAGACCATGGAGCCGTCCCCCAGCGCGAGCGTGTATCCGTCCACGAACGTGGCATCGCCGGTCCGATCCAGGACGCTCGCGCCCGCCGTTTCGAGCTGTCTTCGTAGTTGCTTCTTCTCCTGGATCTCGTACACGATGCGCTGCGTGCGATTCAAGAGCCTGGCAAAGTCCACCCCAGGTGGGTCGCCAACGAGGCCGTAGTCGGCGAACTGCTCAGCATCGCGCACCAGACGCGCGGCCCTGGCGAGCACGCGGGTAGGGACGCAGCCGTCGTTCGTGCAGGTCCCGCCCATGTTCCCGCGTTCGACCAGCGCGACCGTGGCGCCGAGCTCACGGGCGCGCAGGGCCGCCGTCACCCCGGCTGGCCCGCCGCCGATCACGACGACCTCAAACACCGTTCGTCCCGCTTCCACGCCGCTCCGGCCCGTCGGGCAGCGGCCTCAGCCACAGCGAGGCGTGTCCAGGCTGCATAGTCTCCCTTACCACAGAGACGAGCTCTCCACCCAGTCGGTCGAGGTCCGTCTCCTCCCGCAGCCTGGCCGAGAACGCATCCAAGGTCTTTCTCGCGTCGTACTTTCTACGATAGAAACGCCTGTCTATGAACGCCTGTATACGGCGCCTCAAAGGATTGAAAAGGGCCGCGATGTTCAGTGTTGAGACCACCACCGCGAGCTGAGAATCGCTTCCGGTAAGAGCGTGTAAGACAGTCTGCAAAGCTACTACGGCGACCACGTACAGCACGACGAGGGTCGCGGTGAGCGAACCGTAGACGAGGGTGCGGTTTATGATCACGTCTATATCGAAGAGGCGGTGGCGCAGGATCGCGATGCCGAACGTCAGCGGCACCAGCAACACGATCCAGAACGAGACGAAGTCCAGGCTGAGGTCGTAGAGTGTCCCCGGCTGCCCGAGCGAGGGATTTATCTCGGGCGGGACGCTCACCAGGATCAGGATCACCAGCGTCGCCATCAGGCCGAAGACGACCCACTTGGTCTGCTGGCGCTCGACAGGTCCCGAGACCTTCAGGTAACGATAGACCTGTGCGAACAAACAGGTACAGATCAAACCAGCCGCCACCAGCTCACTGAGAATGGGCGTCCAGCTCGCAGGGGAGATGTCCGAACCAGGGAAGACATAGTTGGATGCCTGGAGCACGATCGAGACCACCGCCAGCCAGCGGGTCCAGCGCGGAACGAAGCGGCCATCAGGGAAGATGTACAACAGGATGAAGAGGCAACTGAACATGAGAAAGTTCAGGAGCTCGAGCGTCAGCCTCAGGGATGGATAGAGCGGCCACAGCAACTCTGCCGTCCATTCTGGCAGGAACACCCCGAGCAGCACCAGTGTGAGCGACGTGTACAGCGCCATGATGTCATCTGATCTTCGCCAGAAGATAACGAAGGCTATGGCGCAGAAAACGATGGCGAAGACGACCACAAGCGCCGTGTTGTAAGCGGCGTACAAGCCAAGCGACATCCCGAGCTGGTTTATTGCCTGCGCCCCCTCCGGAGATAGTTGCTCGGGGCCGCAGGGCCTGTGCTGACATACCGTGCGCAGCAGCGAGTAACCGGCAGGGACGCTCACGACGAACAGGCCTATCGAAAGCGTCACCATCGCAAGCCACGCCGTCCTGGCCGCGACGAGCCAACGACCCCGCAACCGCCTGTAGGGTGGCGGGTTAGTCACAATAGATCTTTGTTCTCTTCTCATGCCCTCACGTCCTCCGGGACCTCTCGCAACCACAGGCTCGCGTGCTCGGGTTGGACCGGCTCGCGCAGCCACAACGAGACGTGGGCAGGCCGCATCGTATCGCGCGCGACCGCAACGAGGTGTTCGTTCAAAGCGTCGAGATCGGTCTCGTGTCGTAGCGTGGCCGAGAAGGCCTCGAGCGTCTTGGCAGCGTCGTACTTCTCGCGGTAGAAGCGACGGTCGATGAAACCCTGAATGCGGCGCCTCAAAGGATTGAACAGGGCCGCTATCAGAAGCGTCGATGCGACCACGGCGAGCGACGACTCCTGCCCTGTCAGAGCGTGCAGCGTCGCCTGGAGCAGAACCACGCCTGCGAAGTAGATCAGGGCAAGAAATAGCGTCAGGACACCGTAGACCAGAGTACGGTTTATGACAACGTCTATGTCGTAGAGGCGATACCTGAAGATGGCGACGGCGATGGAGATCCAGAGTCCTTCGAGGAGGAGGGCGAAGAAGATCTCAGACCAACCTGGCGGCAGATTCTGCAGCAAAAGCTGGTTCAGGATGGTGAAGAAGATCAGCATCACCACCGCGTAGGCGACCCATTTGATCTGCTGTCGCTCCTCCCCCCTCGCCCGCCTGAAGCGTAGTATCAGGCTCACCCCCGAGACCACGGCAAGGACGGACCAGAGCGCGGGCACTATGACCTCGAATATCCCGGCGGTCTTGAGGGCTTCGATCCCGAGCGGGTTCGGGACGCCGGGGGTTTCGTCTTCGCTCGGCCTGACAGCGGTCATGGAAGTAATGATCAGGATTGCCGAAACCGTGAACCAGAGGACCGGACGCCAGCGTGACGAGAGGAGGCGTCCGTTGGGGAAGTACAGCGGAAGGAAAGACATCATTAGAATGAGACCTGGGAACCAGGCCCAGTACGCAGGTGAAGCCATCGCCCTGGCGAACGGCAGAGAACCAGGATTGGTAAGTACGCCGTACATGGCGTACTGACGCGCGAACTCGCCGAGCGTGAAGCACAGCGCGTGAGCGATGATGAGCCAGCCGACCGGGTTTCGGGGCTGGCGGGAGGCGATGAGGCTTCCCACAAGGGCGGCGGAGGCCTCGGTCAGTAGG
>DASSJP010000099.1:0-2069 GCA_035691165.1 Rubrobacter sp. | reverse complement strand
TCCTGTACTCGGGATGTGTGGGGACAGGGCTGGCGTGGGTACTCTGGCTCGGGTTGGTGCGGGCCGGTGAGGCGAGTACGGTGGCAGCCTACGTATTCTTCGTACCGCTAGCATCGGTCGCGATCGGGGCCCTTGTTCTGGACGAGCGCCTGAGCACCTCGCTGTTGATCGGGGCTGTCCTGGTGGTCTCGGGTATCTACCTTGTCAACCGCACTCCCAGAAAGTCTCCCGATTCAGCCAGGGGTAGCTGAATGGTTGCGCGGACGGCCAGAGGTGGCGCTGCTCTAGCGATTGCTTCCCCGCGGGATTCTCGGAGGGCCGGCTAGAACTCGCCGCAGGACTCACATTCATCCAGGAGCCAACCCCCTCCTTCTTCACCCTCCTTGTAGAACATGAGGGCTACCACCCTTCCGTCTCTAACAACGTGCACCGTCCTCAACTGTTCCCCATAATATCCCTCCGTGGTGCCTCTCTGGTCGGCGATCTCCACCTTGTCTCCCTCCTCGATGCGCTTGGAGAAGCGGTGTCGGGTCTGCTCGACAGGGCTAGCCTTCTCCCAGGTACCTCGTGCGTAGTCGTATACGGCACCCTCCGTGTGTTTTTCGGCGCCCTCCAACACGCCTCCGCCCCTGAATTCCTGTGCCTGAACAGGGATGCGGTAGAAGGAGGAGGTCTGCTCGGCGGTCATCGCCCGCTCCCCCGAGCTTCGGGGTGAAGTACTCAGATCCGTCGAGCTTGGGGGAGTATTGTCGGAGGGGGTGTTTCCTGTGTCCTGAGCGCACCCAATCACGGCCATCATCACCAGTTCTGTCACGGCGATGACCACGGGGAGCTTCATCAACAGGGTATCTTGCGCCATTCACCCGGTGCGTAGAAGCTAATCGTTTTCGGAAGAATGCATGGCCTGGTCCGGCATCGGCTGCAAATATCGCGGCTTCCTCATAATGCGTCTGGTACGTGGCCCAGTTGCAGGTTCCCTCGTCCATAGGCCTTCCTAGCTCAAGTGGCCTAGAAAAAGTTGGCCCACTTTGGGGAGGCCAGACCCTCCACGAATAGCTATCCTCAGACCATGAAAAAAGTACCTGGCAGTGATAGAGAACCAGACCTGCACCTCCCGCCCGGATACCACGCACACCTGGACCCCGAGGTGTTGATCCTGAGCCGAGCCGACGGCTCCCGGGTTGCGATCTTCAGCCGCCGGGGGTTCGTGTCGGAGAGCGTGGAGCAGGTTGCCTGGAAGGATCATAACGAGTCCGAGGGAGCGTCCTGTACTTCTAACGAGCATCCTTCTCATCGTCGTCGCTGACATCCTTGGCTGCCTCGCCCGCCCGCATGAGGGCGGCAGCGATGGGTGCTCCCAGGTTGCGCCACTCGAGGTAGGCCCGTGTACTTGTTGCAGAGTGTGGGGAACCGTCTAGCAGCGAGAGGGCGTCTTCGTCGCTGTCGGGGACTTCGCGCCACTCGAAGACCTCGAGCTTAGGGTTATACCAGCGTATGCGGTGTGCCATGAGACGAGACCTCACCTGTTAGCGTGGTAGGCGCTTTCCGTTCAAGACACAAACATTGCCAAAAGAAACGAGAAAGTGCATCTGCCAGATGGCGTATTTTCAGGCGCCATTCAGCCAAGCGCGGGTACAAGGTGAATACTGCGAAGCCCACATGAGAGATCGTGAATAAGTGGCGCTTCTAAAGTACCTCTCGCTAGTGAACGACGCAACCTTTACTCCCCTCTGGTCCGGGGGCGGGGAAGGCGTGGACCAACGCGTCGGCGGTCAGATGGGCGCGTTGCACGTAGCCCTCCGAGGTGTAGTGCGTACCGTCCGAGATGAACCAGCTGTCGTTCGTAGCCGACGCCCAGTCGAAGATCCGCATGTTCGGGTACCTGGCGCAGGCGTTTACCAGGGTATGGTTCCAATGCCGCATGTTGGTCTCCGAGTAGGGTCCGTGCGAGAGCAAGGACTTCACGGTTACCCACAGCACCGGCTGGTCGCCGATCACCGACATCATCGTCTCGATCCGTGTCTCCAGCCCTACCTGCGAGCCCGCATAGACATCGGCGGCGTCGTTGG
>DASSJP010000098.1:0-2988 GCA_035691165.1 Rubrobacter sp. | reverse complement strand
GTGCTCTGGGCGACCGGTTACAAAGACGACACCGACTGGGTAGCGATCCCCGAAGCCAAGGACGCGCATGGCAACTTCATCCACCAGCGCGGCGTTTCTCCCGTCCCGTACCTGTACTTCATTGGGCGAAGCTGGCAGTGGACGCGTGGATCGGCCCTGTTCGCTGGGGTCGGCCAAGACGCCGAGTACTTGTCGGAACATATCGTCAAGCAACTCGACTATAGAGTGGTGGCCTAATGCTCTATGACGGCATCGCTAAGTAAGCGTACAAAAGGTCTACCCATTCGACGAAGCCAAAGCTGACTTGCCATGTCGCCTTAGGTGGGTTCGAAGCGCTGCAGCGCTTTCGAGATTGCGCCTGCTCCAAAGCTCAGGGCTTCGCGAGGGATACGCTCGGAGGTGGCTATCTTGTAGAGTGGTGTTGTGACGGAAGGGGCAAGAAAACAGGGCCGAGGAGCTGGCGGGATAAACACCCGCGCCTCAGTCTGGCTTGCGTGGTCGGTGTGCGCCCTCTCCCTGGTCCTTACTGCGCTGGGCCTCCTCTTTCTTGCGCTCAATCGGTCTCATCCTGGCGTACCCGTCTTCGAGTTCGCGTTCCGGAGTACGGTGATAGTAGCGAGTTGCTCGTCGGTTGGCGTCATCATCGCCTCCCGCCGCCCCGCTCACCCCATAGGGTGGCTCTTCAGCGCGGTAGGTCTCCTTAGCGGGTTGCATCTGTTTTGCGGCGAGTACGCCATCTACGCGCTGGTGGTGGAGCGCGGCTCGCTGCTGGGTGGTCGGGTCTCGGCCTGGACCATCGGTTGGCTCTGGGTGACAATAAACGCGCTGTTGGCGTTCGTAGCGTTGTTGTTCCCCGACGGTAGACTGCCGTCGCCTCGGTGGCGACCCGTTGGGTGGCTCAACGTGGTCATGGCTGTGGTGGGGAGTTCTGTGGCCGCATCCTTGCCGGGGCCGAGCCCCTGGCTTCCGGCCATAGACAACCCTTTTGGCGTCGAGGGTTTGAAGGATATCAAGAACCTCCTAGACGCCTCGCTCGAGGCGCTCTCTTACGGTATCTTGCTTGCAGGGGTGGTCTCGCTGTACTTCCGATACCGCCGTGCGGGACAGGCGGAGCGCCAGCAGATCAAGTGGCTCGCCTACGCTGGAGCAGTGCTGCTCACCGGCACGATCCTGTTGAACGTCGGCCCCGACTCCCTGGACTGGCTGTGGATCAGGCAGGTCGGTTTCGCGCTTTGGGTGATTGGTTTCGTGGGCGTCCCTATAGCCATAGGTATTGCCATCTTCAGGTATCGCCTCTACGAGATAGACATCATCATCAACCGTACCCTCGTCTACGGCGCCCTCACGGTGGTGCTTGCGATCATCTTCCAGTCTATCGACGCGACGCTCCACTATCTCCTGGTCACCCTCGTGCACCTCCACTCTTTGCCGGAATCGATAATCGCTGCTCTGGTGGTCGCCGCGCTCTTCGATCCTATTAAGCACCGCATCCAGCATTTCGTAAATGGCTACCTCCCCTCAGGAGAGAGTGGCAGGCCAGGACACTCTGAAGAATCCAACCCCTCCTAGATTGCTGCAGGGACCAGGAGCCTTCCTGCCCTATTCACCGAGTAGGTGTTTTCTAAGCAGGTGGCCCTTCTGGGTGTAGTGGAGCATCGAGCCTGTCGCGACGCACGGGGGAGCGGGCTTCACGTCGCTCGGACCGTGCATCGTTTTCTTCGTATCAACTCACCGAGTGATCAATGTTTCGGGCCCTGTACTATCTCGTAGACGTTACCGTCCGGAGCCCGGAAGTGTGACCATGCCTCCCCTGTAGGCTCCCATTCGTGGACAGGTCCGATGAACTCGATGCCGTTAGCCTCCAGACGCTTGCGGGCGCTCTCGACGTCGTCGACGAGAAACCCGACGACGGGCCCCTTGGAGAAGTGAGTGTGCTCGGTGTCCGAGGAGCCAAAGACCTCGGCCTTGCTGCCGTCGGCCAACTTGAAGATCGCAAACTCACCCTCTTCGAAATCCAGCGACAGACGTAGGGCATCTCGGTAAAAAGCCACCATCTCCTTGTAGTGCTCGGTACGAGTGCCAACCCATACCAAACCTTTGACGAATTCATCCATGCTTCCTCCCATCTACTGCTTCTTATTGGCTTTCTGGTTCCCTCGCCCAGCTTCAACAGCGGCGGGTCACTCCTCACTTGCCCGCATGATGCCATCCGGAGAAGCTACGCGCAGCTTTGATCAAGACTCATGCACCCAATGACGGAGATGGTGTGCTCCACGACGTTCAGTGAATGGCCTATGTTTGCGGGTCCCGACATGGACCCAAGCGTCAGGGCTTTCCATAACCTGCTCGTTTGTTCCTACTTTCGTGCTACGCTGCAATCATGCATACCGCATTTGCAAGGGAGGCTTCCTACATCAGGGAGGTCGGTCACTTGAGCGATAGGGACATCGCGCGGGCCACGGGTGCCAGCGTCCGTCGGCGGGCCTGGATGCGCCGCACGCGGATGCCAACCGGAGAGCGCGCGGAGCGTCTGGCCGAACTGTCGGCTGTGGTGGAGCGTTTGGCGCGTGTGATCGATCCTGAGTACATACCGGTTTGGCTTCGCAAGCCGGTCATAGCCCTGGACGATGAGAAGCCGATAGACGTGCTGGCCAGTGGCGAGTACCGCAGGCTCTCGCGAGTGATCTCCGAGCTCGAGTCACCCACGTTCACTTGAGGTCCTGAGCGGCTCCCCGTTCAGTCTGGAACGCGTCCAGCCGACTTCTGTTTGCGGGGTGTACTTCCACGTTCCTGCGGGTGGGGCTCCCCTCTTCCGGCCCGAGCGGCCCGCCGACGGACGCTGGCAGCGCGGCGAGGTGGTGGAAGGTTTCTACCTTGCCGCAGATGATGAGACTACCTGGGCAGAATGGTACCGGGCGCTTGCTGAGTTGGCGGTGCCCCCGATGCGCCAGTTCGAAGTCGAACTGGAGAGTGTAATTGATCTATACA
>DASSJP010000097.1:0-4194 GCA_035691165.1 Rubrobacter sp. | reverse complement strand
AGTCGCGAAGCAGGCCTCCGACGCCGAGCGACATCGTCCCATTACGCTCTTCGGCCACCACCACTTCGTCCGTGAGCACGTTTCTGTACGCGGCCCCGGCCAGCTCATCTGGAAGTAGTATGGAGGTATCTTCCCAGGCTGCGGGATCCGGCAGAAGGGAGCCATCCACATGCATCATCTTCGCGCAGAGGCGTGGTGCGACCGTGATCGCCACCTCGTTCCCGTGCCTTCTGGCGAAGGCGACCAGGTGTTCATTTCTTTCACCCGAAGTCTGAAGCGCCATGTAGCCGCCGTCTCTGAAGAGGTCCGGCTTTTCGCTGCGCATTTTCAATGCTTTCCAGATGAGATAGAGCTTCGGACGGCCGTCCTGCCACGCGCCATCCTCGAGAAGCGTGCGTGTATCGGAGGGGTCGAGTTCTTCCAGTTCAGCGAGGAGTCTCTTCCGCAGTTCGAAGTCCACAGGGCGGCGGTTGTCGGGGTCAACGAGGCTGAAGTCCCAGATCTCATTGCCCTGATACACGTCAGGTACGCCTGGTACTGTCAGTTTGAATAGGCTCTGAGAGAGACTGTTCAAGGCGCCGATGCGCGCCACGCGACACTGGAAGGGTAGAAATACTTGCAAGAATGGGTTGGACTCAGAGAGAAGGGCGTCCACGAAACCGGCGACCGCTTCCTCGTACTCCTCGTTCACGTCCGTCCAGGACGTGCGCACCTGTGCCTCCCGCATCGCCTTCTCCATGTACTCCTTTATGCGCTTCCGAAACGCCTCAGGTACCTTTCTGTCAGGTTCTCCTGGCGGCCAGGCACCGAGTAGCGTCTGGTAAAGGAGGTACTCGTCATTGCGGCTCGGGGCCATATCCTCCTCAACCTCGCGCCGGAACGAGCTGTTGAGACCGCTCCAGCTCACCACCCTCTCGATCCACTCGTCGGGGATCTCCGAGAGGACGTTTATGCGGGCTCGCACGTCCTCGCTGCGCTTGGTATCGTGCGTTGAGGTCGAGAGCATCGAGTGCGGCCAGCGCTCCAGGCGCTCTGCGTTCAGGCGGTGAAACTCGGGCACGGAGACACCGAAGATCTCAGGCTCGCCGCCGACCTCGTTGAGGGAGATCAGGCGGTGGTAGATGTACAGGGCGCAATCCTCCATGCCCTTCGCCATCACAGGTCCCGTGTACTGCTGAAACTTCGACGTGAAGGCGCCCGCCTCGTTTTCTTCGGGTCCTTGCAGAAGAACTACGTCACGGATGAAGTCGAATACCCCAGGGTCGCCGCCCGTGCTCTTCTCCTTCGCTTTGTGCATTGCCAGATCCACGTGTCGCCGATCAATCCCGGAGACGCGCCCCGGGACGATGTAGGTACGGTACACGGGGAAGTGCGCGATCACCTCGGAGAGAGCCTTCCGCAGGGTCTCCACGCTGAAGTCGTGCGAGCGCCGGTGCTCGGAGATGCGCCGCAGTCGGCGCGAGAGGGCGTTCAATTCGCTCGATAGCACCGTACGCATGACCTTGTGCTTGCACTCGTACAGCAAGCTCTGGAAGTCTAGGGGCCTTCCGATGAAGCTCTCATACGCCTCATCCATCCGGTCTTCGCCAGACAGGTCAACGAAGAGTCCGTTGAGGAGGTTCGTGAACTCGTAGCCCGTGGTTCCCGAGACGGGCCAGTCCTCGGGCAGACGCTCGTTGTGGGCCAGAATCTTCTCGACGAGCGTGTAGATCGGTCCGCCCGACGCCTCCACAACCGCCTCTTTCAGACGACTGAGATAACCACCAGGATCTCGCAGTCCATCAGGGTGGTCTATGCGCAGCCCGTTTACAGCACCCTTCTCCACGAGTTGCAGGATGAATCCGTGCGTCGTGTCGAAGACGAGCGGGTCTTCGACACGGATGCCGGCCAGCTCGTTGACGGCGAAGAAGCGCCTGTAGTTGATCTCATCGCTTCCCACCCACCAGTACGCAAGCCTGTACGCCTGCGCCTCGAAGAGAAGATGCAAACCCTCGAAACTCGGCTCTCCCATGCCCTCGTTCAACTGGCTGATGCGTTCCTCGACGACGTCCATAATCCCGGAAGATTTTGCGCACAACGAGGCGAGGTCCGCTTTCAGGTTCGCGGCGTTGCGCGCACGCTCTGCTTCGCTACCCTTCGCTGTGTCGTCGCGGCGGGGAAGGTCGCCAAAGGCGAAGACGAGACGCTCGATCTCAGAACTGTGCTCGTCTTCCCCGGGCAAAGAGATGCCGTCGAGGATCATCGGGTAGGTCTGCGGGTCGATCGGGCAACGATGTTCGTAGTAGTTGACGGAGAAGGAGCCCTCTTCGAAGGCCAGCCGGAGCTCGCCGCGTTCGAGAGCGGCGCGGTAGTGGTCGCCAAGGACCGGGAGCAGGACCTTACCGCACAGCTCCTTCCTGTCTATGGGGCACCAGTCGATATCGAAGAATGACGCGTACTCCGAAGCGGGCCCGTTCTCAAGCACGTCGACCCACCAGGCGTTGTCGCTCCCGACGCCCATGTGGTTTGGCACGATGTCGAGGAGCTGGCCAATCCCCTGCTCTTCGAGCGCCTCTACCAGCCGCCCGTACGCCTCCTCGCCACCTAGCTCGGGGTTCAGTGAGGTGGGATCCACCACGTCGTAACCGTGCGTACTGCCTGGGCGAGCTCTGAGATACGGCGAGGCATAGACGTCGCTGATCCCCAGCTCCGCCAGGTAGGGCACCAGCTCCGCCGCATCCGAGAAGGTGAAGGCCTCGGTGAACTGTAGCCGATAGGAGGCGCGGGGTATCCTCACTCTGCCAGGTGCCACGACACCGACCATCCAGGAAGTTCCCCTCCGTCCCCCGCTACGCCTTCGCTGGCGTATATCCGTTCGCCAGGCGGCCAATGGGGATCTTCCAGCGGCTCCGGTCCCACGTTCGCGAGGAGCGCCAGCGTGGAGTCGTCAGCCAGCGTCCAGCGCATGCTCAGTGCTTGGTCGTCAATGATCTCGTATTCGGCCTCGCCGCCTGGGATGCCGGCCAGGCGCGGTACTATCTTCTCGCGCCTGAGCGCGAGCAATCCCCGGTACAGCTTCAAATGCGCGGCATGCTCCGGCTCGTCCAGGTTCGCCCAGTCAAGAACAGCCGTCTGGAACGTCTCCTCCGCCCCCGGGTCGGGGATGCTCTCTCGCGTGGCTGGGTCGGAGAACTCGGGGAACCGGGCTAACACCTCGCGCCTTCCTTCGGCCACGAGCAGCGCGAGGTCAGGCTCGAAGTCGCAGAAGAACGTAAACGGGGTACTGGCGGCCCACTCTTCACCCATAAATAGCATCGGAATCTGGGGCGCGAGAAGGTAGATCTCCGCCGCTGCCCGCGCCCCTTCGACCGAGGCGAGCTGCGAGATCCTGTCACCGAATGCCCGGTTGCCGATCTGGTCGTGGTTCTGGATGAACGAGACGAAGGCACCGGGCGGCAAGTCCCCGCTCGGCTCGTTCTGGTACGTGAACCCCTCGGCCAGGCACCTGCCCAGGCGCCTCACGGGCTCGTCGGCGTAAATCGCGTAGTAGCTGGCGTCCTCGCCGGTCAGGGCGACGTGCAGCGCGTGGTGGAAGTCGTCGTTCCACTGTGCGTCATAGGGACCGCTCAGGTAGTGGACGTCTTTAGTCTCGTTCTCCAGCACGAGGTGCACGTGCCTGTGGCGTCCCGGCCCCTGGCGCACGCGCTCGGCCAGCTCGAGGAGGAAGTGCATCTCGGAAGCGTCGTTGATAGCGTGCACCGCGTCGAGCCTGAGGCCGTCGATATTGTACTCCTCCAGCCAGTACAGGGCGTTGTGGATAAAGAACTCGCGCACGTGTTCGCTGCCTTCGCCGTCGAAGTTGATCGCCGCCCCCCACGGGGTGTCGTAGCGGTCCGTGAAAAACTGCGGGGCATAGAGCGAGAGGTAGTTTCCCTCGGGGCCGAAGTGGTTGTAGACGACGTCGAGGAAGACCATGAGGCCCTTCTCATGCGCGGTCTGTACGAGAGACTTCAGATCCTCCGGTGTCCCGTAGGCGCTCTCGGGGGCGAAAGGCAATACGCCGTCGTAGCCCCAGTTGCGCCGCCCAGGGAACTCGGATAACGGCATCAACTCGATCGCCGTCACGCCGAGGGCCACGAGGTGGTCGAGTTTCTCTTTGACCCCGACGAACGTCCCTTCCGGAGTAAAGGAGCCGACGTGCAGCTCGTAGAGAGC
>DASSJP010000096.1:0-6838 GCA_035691165.1 Rubrobacter sp. | reverse complement strand
CGCCCCTTTCCGATCAAGCTACGCCGGGATCGTCTGGTCCATCCTTCCCGTTTGGTGGAGCGGCGTCCCGAATCTCCGGCAGGCAACGGAACCACGCTTCGACCTCGGCTATGTGCATTGTGGCGGCGGACCGCGCTAACTCGGCGTCCCTATTGGAGATGGCATCGTAGATGGCGTGGTGCGAGACCCTGGTACGGTCGAGGGCGCCCTCCTCGGCGAGTCCGCGCCAGATCCGTGCCCGCAGGGTCCTGCCGTAGAGGTTCTGGAGGAACGCCGCAAGGGCGGCGTTCCCCGTGGCACCGGCGATCGTGCGGTGGAAGTCGTCGTCGGCCTCGACAAGCTCCTCGACGCTCCCTGCGGAGTCCATACGCTGCAGAGTCTCATCCAATCGCAGGAGATCTTCCGTAGTGATGCGGCCCGCGGCCAGCGCGGTGGCGGCGGGTTCGATCATCCGCCGCACCTCGAAGAGCTCGACGAGGGAGCGGTTCCTCATGAAGTCCACGGCCAGGCTCATCGTCTCGAGGAGCTGGTGGGGTTCAAGGCTCGTGACGTAGGTCCCGTCTCCCTGGCGGGTCTTGAGGACGCCGGCCAGTATGAGGGCGCGAACGGCCTCCCGCAGCGAGCTACGCGAGAGCCCGAGCCTTGTCGCGAGCTCCGTCTCCCTCGGGAGCTTCTCTCCCGGACCGACCTGTCCCGAGAGGATCATCTGCTTTATACCGGTGATGGCGTCATCGGTCAGGGCCAAGGTTCTACTCCAGTACGATCGCGGCGTGCGCCCCGACAGGCGGCAGACCTATCCGCGTGTAGTCGTCCACCACGTCGAAGTCGAGCGGTTCGCCTCCGGGTGCGAGATATACCTGCTCGACCCTTCTCTCACCCGTCAGAACCTCGACGCCGAGCCCCGAGGTCAGCCACGACTGGTCAACATGCTGTACGGGCTGCGTCGTGCGCCGGGGGTGGTAGGCGACGAGGTGTACGATCCTCCGCCAGGGATGACCCTCGCCCGCCGGCTGCTCGTGCAGCGTGGCCTCCACCCATCCCGGTCCCGTGAGCTTCAACAGTGGTCGCGGCAGGAAATCCCGGATCGCATTCAATGCGACCTCCCTGTAAGCCCAGTAGTCGTGGTCCCGGTACGCCCCGAAGAACGGCGCGGCAAAGTAAAGGATGTTTTCGTTCCGCACCACGATCGGGGAACCCAAGGATTCTCCGACCGGCGCCTGTGCGTGGCTCGTGAAGTGTTCCCAAGTCCGGTCGAAGAGGGCGCGGCGCAGCTCGCCGTGCGCGGTGGCGCCCTCGATCGGGCGCACCCTGTGTGCCTGATCGTAGAAGGCGTAGTCGTAGTCGGTTGCAAGCTCGGTGTCGACTGTGAGCGTCTCGTCGAGTCGCAGGTAGCTCGGAACCGTCGGAGCCTTTCCTTCGTATGCGACAGGGACATCCTGGATCTGGAAGTCGCCTGTCTCTCCATCAAGGGCAGCCGTGCCACTCAGGATCAGCTTGCCGCCGGAAGACAGGAACGCCTCCAGCTTATCGCTGAGTTCCTCGTCCATCGCCATCCCGTCGGGGAGCACGAGAGCGCGGTAGCCTTCGAAGGAGCCGTGCGAAGGATCTACGATATTGAACTGAATCGCCGCTTCCAGGAAGAGTTGCGCCGCGCCGTCCACGTCGGCGACGTAGGTGTTAGTGGGTATACTTCCGAGGAACGAGGGCTCGTACGCAGACAGGATCGCCACCTCGGCCGTGGGCTTCGCGTCTCTCAAGAAAGGCTCCAGCTTCTCAACACGGCCGAAGGAGTGTTCGAGCAGGCGGTAGACAGCGGGGTCGAGGACGCCTCTCGGGTGGAGCTGGTCTCCGACGGAGACCTCGCCTCCAGCGGCGACGATGGTGCCGCACTCGTAGTCGAGCTGGTCGCGGGTCTTCAGGCCGCCGAAGTCAGCCCAGGCCTTGTGGAAGCGTCCTGTCATCCCGAGGAAGTCCACCCCGAAGGTGCGTGCCTGACGCGCCACGACGGGGTAGTGCAAATATCCCCAGAGTCCCGAGGAGGTGGGAAGGCTCTCTATCTCGAAGTGGGTCTGGTATGGCAGCGTCTCGGCCATCCTCGGGGTGACCGTGCCGTTGTAGAAGATGGTGGCGTCGGGGACCTTCGCGCGGACGGCCTCGCTCATCCGCTGCAGGAAACGTCGCAGCTTCTCTTCGGCAAAACGCAAAACCGCCTGCTCGTCGTCCAGGCGGACGCCGGCATCTCGCATCTGGGCCTGTCCCCAGGGGGAGTAGTTCGGGATCGGGAAGCATATATCGAAGAAGAGACCGTCCACGTCGTAGCGGTCGCAGATCTCCTCGGTCTGGGCCACGAGGTAGTCGCCGTATGCGGTGGAGACGTCGAGGGTCGTCCATCCCCATCCCCCTGTCAGCGGCGACTCGTTCGAGAGCGGGGGACGGATCAGAAGTCTCCCGTCCCTGCGGGCTATGACCCAGCCTGGCTCATTCTCGCCGGCGAGATCGTCCCACATGATGCTCACGTAGATTGGAGCGCGAATTCCCGCCGAATGCAGTGCCTCGATCTGGGCGCCCATGAGATCCGGCACCGCCAGATTCGGATGAGTGGTACCTACTTCTGTGGGATAGTACGAGAAGCCGTGGTGGCACTTGGCGAAGACCGTCATCGAGTCAACGCGGCCCCTCTTTACCGTCCTCGCGAAGACTTCAGGGTCGAAGTCGGCACCGACTCCCTCGCAGTCGGCAGAGGTGTGGAAGTCGAGGTGGACCTGCCTGTATCTTCGCTCGCTCATCCGCCTACCCCTTCAGGAATAGCTCGACGACAGGTACCTCGACAGGCGGCCTCTGCACAGGCAACTCGAGGGTCAACGAGCCCATTGGAACACCCCCCATGGTCGTGTTCTGGGCCTGCTGGTCAGGGTCTATGACCTGCATCCTTATCTCCGAGGCGTCGTTGAGTAGCTGGGCATACTCGACCCTGTCGGCCAGACCTTCCAGGTGGACATGCTTGAAGGGCCATCCGAAGAGGTGCAGGTAGAGCCTGTCGCCGTTCCGGGTATAGCGGCAGTCGGGCGGCGGGGTGAGATCGCTCGCCGTGCAGCCGCGCACAGAGCGCTCGTGCAGCCGCATCCACTCCCCGACGCCGCGCAATCGCTCCAGAGCACGCGGTTCCAACTCGCCGCGGGCGTTCGGCCCAACGTTGAGTAGTAAATTACCGCCCTTGGAGACGGTATCCACGAGCATCCTGACGAGCATGTCAGTAGGTTTCCAATCCAGGTTGTCGCGGTCGTAGCCCCACGAGCCGTTCAGAGTCTGGCACGCCTCCCAGAGGGCAGGTTCGCCGTCTACCTCGGGCCAGCTTCTCGGCTGGTATTGTTCCGGGGTCTTGAGGTCGCCCCCGATCTCCAACCTGTCGTTGACGATTATGCCGGGTTGAAGCTCGCGGACCATCGCCATCAGTACCTCCGATCCCCAGTCCTCCTTGCCCTTGCCGCCCCAGACCCGATTCGGGTACGAAAAGTCGAACCACATGATGTCGATCTTCCCGAACCTGGTAAGGAGCTCGCGGGTCTGCCCGTGCAGGTACTCGCGGTATCGGGCGATGTCGCGGTCTGAGTTCGCCTTGATGTACTCGCTGTCGTCACGCCTGGAGTGGAGGCCGTCGACGGGGAACTCGGGATGATGCCAGTCGATCAGGGAGTGGTAGAAGCCGACCTTCATGCCCTCGGCGCGGAACGCGTCGACCATAGGTGCGATGAGATCCTCGCCCCACGGAGTATTGGTGACCTTGTAGTCGGTGAGGTCGGAGTCCCAGAGACAGAAACCGTCGTGATGCTTGGTGGTGACGACGAAGTACCTCATGCCGGCGCTCCTCGCCACCCTCGCCCACTTTTCGGGATCATAGAGGTCGGGGTAGAAGTGGTCGAAGTACCGTTGGTAGTCCTCGTCCCGGATCCTCTCGCGCTGCTTGACCCACTCGTGGCGGGCCGGGAGGGTGTAGATCCCCCAGTGGATAAACATGCCGAAGCGGTCGCGCGTGAACCATTCCGTGTCGGCGGTCGCCAACCGCGTCATCTCCTGCGCCATTTCCTCCCCATTCCTTTCGCTTTTCCTGCCATCACCCTTGCTCGATGGCGAAGCCGTGCGGCCCATCGGATGGCGTGAATTGCGGGAGCGTTATCCGCAGCCCCTCGGCCGTCTGCTCGAAAGGTACACTCCCGTGCCCGAGCAGGCGGACCCCGACGACCCGCGGCGTCTTGCCCGAGGCCAGCGCTCGGATGAGGGACCGTCCGTCTTCGGGTGGGCGCATCTGGTAGGCGTATAGCGTCTCCCCCCTGCTCGTAAAGCGGAAGTCCTCAGCCGTCCACGCGATCGCGGCCTCCTTGAAGGCTCCCCCTTCCGTGTTGGACGGTCCTTCGCCGGAGATCTCCCAGTGGCGGCTGCCGAAGATGCCTTCTCCGTTGGGTCGCATCCACGACTCCATGCGCTCAAGCAGATGGAGGCATTCGTCGTCCAGGGTGCCGTCGGGTCGCTGGGGGACGTTCAGCAGCAGGTTGCCGTTCTTGCTGACGATGTCCACCAGCATCTCGAGAACGTGCCGCGGGGTCTTGTAGACGTCGCGCACGTTGTAGAACCAGTCACCGACGCTGGTGTCGGTCTGCCAGGGGTGTTCGAGGATATCGTCGTGCTGACCCCGCTCGATGTCGAGCACGCCTACGGTGTAAACGTCGGGGTCCGGGTCCTTCTGGGCGTAGACCGCCCGGTTTTCGCCGTGCGTTGCCGCGCTCGTGTTGTATAGGTGGGCTACGATGCGCCGGCCGGTCTCGCCGAACGGCACGCCCCCGTCCGAGTAGAGCAGGTCAGGCCGGTAGCGGTCTATCACGTCCTTGATCCGCGCGAACCAGTGCGCATGAAACGCCTCGTTGTCCGTGTACCACGTCCGCTGCCCGTCCTTCGTCAGGTCGTAGCCCCGGTTGCGGTAGTAGAGATCCTCGAACTCAGGGTCGTTGCCGTCGTAGGGGATACCGGCGTAGGGGCCGAATGCGTCGCTCCCCTTGTTCACACCGAACCAGTTAAAGCTCGCGCCCAGGTGCTCCGTCAACCCGAAGGGCAGATCGTGCGCCCCGGCGGCCTCGCGCCACAGGCCGACGATGTCCTTCTCCGGACCGACGTTCACCGCGTTCCAGCGGTTGTGGCTGGAGTCGAAGTTGTCGAAGTTGTCGTGGTGCACGGCCTGGCCGACGAAGTATTTGGCCCCGGCCCGGACGAAGCGACGCATCAGGTCTTCGGGGTCGAACCTTTCCGCCCTCCACAACGGCACGAGGTCCTTGTAGCCGACCTTCGAAGGGTGGCCGTAGACGCGCCAGTGGTGGCGGTACTGGTCGTGCCCTTCGAGGTACATGTGGCGGGCGTACCAGTCGCCGTACATCGGCACGGATTGCGGCCCCCAGTGGGACCAGATGCCGAACTTCGCGTCGCGAAACCACCCCGGACATTCGAACCGCCGCAAGGACTCCCAAGTGGGCTCAAAGGGTCCTCTTGCGATCTCCCCGGCCTGGTCCCTTGTCGAGCTCATCCCTCTTCCTTCGCCGTTTTTCCTGCCTGCCGAGCGGCCTCACCAAAGTCTGGACCAGGAGGGGCTCCGGGTGTTCTGAACCATACGGTGTCGGCGGTCGCGGACCTCCACTGAAGCTCCTGCGTCATGCTCCTCCTTGTCTGCGACGTCTACCTGCCGCCAAAACCGGACATGGTTATGCCCCTGACGAACCAGCGCTGGGCGAAGAGGTAGACGATGATGGTCGGGATGGTGGCTATGGCGGCGGCGGCCATGAGCAGGTTCCACTGGGTCCCGTATTGGCCCTGGAAGTTCCTCAATCCCACCACGACAGGAACCGTCGCGTCCGAGTTCGAGACTATGAGCGGCCAGAGCAGGTTGTTCCAGTGGAAGAGGAAGGCGAAGACGGCGAGCGTCGCGAGGGCAGGCCCGGAGAGCGGAAGTATGATGCGCCAGAAGCAACCGAAGCGGCTCGCGCCGTCGATGCGGGCCGCGTCCTCCAGCTCGCGCGGGATGCCGAGGAAGAATTGACGCAAGAGGAAGACCCCGAACGCCGTGAACGCCTGAGGGATTATGAGGCCCTGGTAGGTGTCAACCCAGTCGAGCTCCTTTATAAGGATGAACTGCGGAATGACGGTGACCTGAGGTGGGATCATGAGTGTTCCCAGATACAGGAGGAAGAGCAGATCACGCCCCCTGAACTGCAGACGGGCGAAAGCGTAGGCCGCCAGGGCCGATGTCACCGTCTGGAGGATGGTGATGCCTCCGACCATGATCAGGCTGTTTATCAGGTACCTGCCGAACGGGGCGAAGTTCCAGGCCGCCGCGAAGTTCTCGGGATGCCACTCCCTGGGCCACCATGTCGGCGGGTTGGCAGCGACCTCAGGGGCCGACTTGAACGCCGTCAGGACCATCCAGACGATCGGGACGAGCGTAAGGAACGCCATCGCCATCAGCGTGGCGTAGATGAGGATGGGCCAGTAAACCTTGCTGCCGGGTGCTTCGCCCGCCTTGCCTCTGAGGGCCGCGCCGATGGAGTCGAGTAGGTTCATACTTAGCTCCTAGTCGTATGTGACCCAGCGTCGCTGCAACAGGAACTGGATGACGGTGAAGACGAAAATCGCCGCGAACAGAACCAGGGCCACAGCGGCGGCGTATCCCATGTCGAAGGACTGGAAGCCCTTCTGGTAGATGTAGAGGACCAGCGTCGTCGTCGCCGTCCCTGGGCCTCCGTTCGTCATTATCAGGGCCTGATCGAAGACCTGGAAAGAGGAGATCACGGAGATCACC
>DASSJP010000095.1:0-6919 GCA_035691165.1 Rubrobacter sp. | reverse complement strand
TTCCAACCAGTCGAGGAAGCGGGCTGCGGGTAGTAGCTCCCCGGCGAGGATCATCAGCCCGATAAACACGGTGGCCCAGCCCGGACCAGGCAGGGGGGCGAGGACGAAGCTGCCGACGGCGATCACGGCCCCGAGGGCGATGAGGAGGATCCTCCACACGATGTGGCCCTGTTCGTGCCGCCTTCTGCGACGGTAGCGGTCCTTGAACCGTTGTCCCGGTTTGCTCGCTTTGAACTCTCGCCAGTGCTGTTTCATCCGTTCGACCATACATAGATCATTGCCCATCACAACCCATTTGACAACCTGCCTTGAATACACTTTCCGCTGCGCGTAGATTGCATCTACGCTTTCGCTCTTGTCGAGGAGGGGGGATCATGCCCGAAAACAGGCGCCGGTCGTGGGCCGAGCCGTTCAAGATTAAAGTAGTGGAGCCGCTGAAGACGACGACCCGCGAGTACCGTGAACGGGCGATAGCGGAGGCCGGATACAACACGTTCCTCCTGCGCTCCGAAGACGTTTACATCGACCTCCTGACGGACTCAGGCACGAACGCGATGAGCGACGCACAGTGGGCCGGGATGATGCTCGGCGACGAAGCCTATGCAGGCAGTAAGAACTTCTACCACCTGGAGTCGGCGGTAGCCAGATACTATGGTTACCCTTTCCTCGTACCGACACACCAGGGCCGCGGCGCCGAGAATATACTCTCCCAGATCCTCATAGACGAGGGTGACTACGTCCCAGGCAACATGTACTTCACGACCACGCGCGAGCACCAGGAGCGGGCCGGCGGCACGTTCGTTGACGTCATTATCGACGAAGCCCACGACCCCGAGAGCGAGCACCCTTTCAAAGGCAACGTGGACCTTGGGAAGCTGGAGGACCTGATCGAACGTGTAGGAGCCGAAAGGATTCCGTACGTCAGCGTCGCGGCGACGGTGAACATGGCAGGCGGGCAGCCGATCTCGATGGAGAACCTGCGCGCCGTGCGCGAGCTTACCCAGAATCACGGAATAAAGATAGTCCTCGACGCGACCCGCGCCGCAGAGAACGCGTATTTCGTCAAGCGACGAGAGGAGGAGTACAAGGACAGGACTATCACTGAGATCCTGTACGAGACCTGCTCGTACTCGGACGCCGCGACGGTTAGCGCGAAGAAGGACCTCCTGACGAACATCGGCGGCTTTCTCGCCACCTTCGACGAGGACCTCTTCGATGAGGCCCGTAGCCTCGTTGTCGTGTACGAGGGCCTCCACACCTATGGCGGCCTCGCTGGACGCGACATGGAGGCGATGGCACGAGGCATCGAGGAGATGGTCGAGGAGGACTACCTCCACGCCCGCATCGGGCAGGTCGAGTACGTCGGAGAGAAGCTGATCGAGAGAGGCATCCCAATAGTCAGGCCGATCGGGGGTCACGCCGTCTTCCTCGACGCAACGCGATTCTTCCCCGAGATGCCGCAGGACCACTTCCCGGCACAGACGCTGGCTGCGGAGATCTACGTAGACTCCGGCGTGAGGACGATGGAGCGCGGCGTCGTCTCGGCGGGCCGCGACAAGGAGTCAGGCGAGCACAACTACCCGAGCCTTGAGCTGGTCCGTCTCACCTTCCCCCGCCGCGTCTACACACAGGCCCACTGCGACGTGACGGTCGAGTCAGTCAAGGAAGTATGGGAGAACCGCGAGAGCGTGCGTGGCCTCAGGATGGTCCACGAGCCGAAGTACCTGCGCTTCTTCCAGGCCCGCTTCGAGAAGCTCTGAAGAGTGGTGCACAAGACCACCGGATGCGGTATACCGAAAGGGTCGAAACAATACGATCGGAGAGATATTCCCTATGACGACTGAGGACAGAGCAAACGGTTTCGCAAGGGAGGTCGCGACGCTCGGGGGCGGGTGCTTCTGGTGCCTGGAGGCGGTCTACCAAGAGTTGCGGGGTGTCGAGAAGGTAGAGTCGGGGTACTCGGGGGGATACGTTCCGAACCCGACATACAGGCAGGTGTGCTCGGAGACGACGGGGCACGCCGAGGTCGTGCAGGTTGCGTTCGACCCCGAGGTGATCTCGTACAGAGACATCCTGGAGGTCTACTTCACCATCCACGACCCGACGACCTTGAACCGTCAGGGCGCGGACGTAGGTACCCAGTACCGGTCGGTGATCTTCTACCACACCGATGAGCAGAGGCGCATCGCTGAAGAGGTCATCTCAGACCTCGAGTCCGAGGGTATCTGGAGCAACCCCATCGTGACCGAGGTGAAGCCTTTCGACGAGTTCTACGTCGCCGAGGACTACCACCAGAATTACTTCCGAAACAACGGGTTCCAGCCGTACTGCCAGGTGATCATCGCACCCAAGGTAGCCAAGTTCCGTAAAGAGCACCTCGACAGGCTCAAGGCGTAGATCCGGCTTGACACTCGGAAAAGAGATGTATGAAGTCCTTCGAAGAAATGTATCCGAATGTCGCTGCATGGACGCTGGACGGTTGGATCGAACTCGGTCGCGATGAGTACAGCCAATCGTTCATTCGCGTGCTTGATATCGGTGGAATGGTGTGGGAAGGAGAAGAGCGGTACGAGACCATACATGATGCTTTGTCCGAGGCCGAGGCTGCGATCGAGGCGTGGTTGGAGAGCAACGGGTGAGCGGCAGCGCTGGTGGAGCAACCTGTGCCTTCGGAGGAGACTAACCCTGTCCCGGATCTGGAGACCAGCCTCCTGGATCGTACTCTAGCTCCAGCTCTTTTTTGAAGTCCGCAACGTGGTCGAATATGTCTGCGGGCACGGAGGGTGCGTCTCCCAGGCCTCTGCGCCAGACTTTCCTGTCCATCGTACCGAGTACCATGTACTCGTTGCCGATCACGGCCGGAGCACGGGCCTCCAAAGCGACGGTCAGCTCGTGTTCCAACTCGTCCTGGTGAACCACGATCAACTCGCACCCGGTGCAGAACCGGCAGGTCTTGCCGAGTGCCATCGGTCCGAATCCGTCAATGTAGATAAAAAGCACGAACTTGCGTAGTCGCGTTGGCCGATCGCAGACAGGACACTTGCTGCACCGTATTTCCTGATATGGATTGAGCGCGAAGGAGTAGCGCGGAGGTAGCTTGCCCAGCTTCTGCTCGTGCGCCACGTTATCTCACCACCTTTTAGAATCCAGCCTCATTAGAACCCAGCCCGAAGAGGTCGTCCTCAGGGCTTTGCTGCAGGGCTTCGATGAGCTCCCGCAGGCCGCCCATCCGTACCCTCATCGGGCCTTCGCCGGCCGGCGGCGGGTTGACGGCGACGTACCCGACCTCGTCCTCGACGGACTCAAGCGCCCTGAGGAGCCCAGCCCGCGAGACCTCCACCGCCTCGAGGTCTGCACCGAAATCCGTGGAACTGAGGAAGTCTCCGGCCTTCCCCTCCGAGTCGAAGAGAGGCACCGCCCCGCGGTCGTCCACCAGGATTGTGAGCGGCTGCGCGCCTGGGACCACCTCCTCGAAGAGTAGTACGTAGGGAGTGCGGGGCATCTCGTCCGAGGCCACGATTCAGGAAGGCCGAGGAGCCATCGTGACCAGGAGGACCAGGTTCTCCTGCGTCTCGTTGCTGACGCCGTGGGGGTCTCCTGCCCGGGCGATGACGGCGTTGCCCTCGCCGAGATCCCGCTTCTCGTCACGGACGGTGAAGCGGCCTGTACCTTGGAGGACGTAGTAGACCTTATCCGAACCCTCGTGGGCGTGGACCTTCTGGGACTGGCCGGGGAGGAGGCAATACGCGTCGTAGAAGAGGTGCGGAGAGTCGAAGATGGCGTTCTTCTTCATCTTCTCCTCGGAGAACGCTACCGAGTCCGCGATAGATCTAATCTCCACAAGCTCTCCTCCTTCGACGTTGTCGTGACATCCACTCTATCAGCCGGGCCAGCGCTTCCTATCGTGCTCGTGGAGGGGTTGAATCCTAGAGTTAACCTTACGCCTGTTCAGCTCGGTGGATCTTGCTGACACCTGATACCTATAAAACGAACTCCTTCGGGAACTTCGTCAGGTTGCGGCAGCCGTCTTCTGTTACGACGACGAGGTCTTCAATACGGACGCCGCCCACCTTCGGGTCGTAGACGCCGGGCTCGACGGAGACGACGTCGCCGGGGATGAGCTCTTCGTCGGCGAGGGAGACGCGTGGGGCCTCGTGGATCTCCAATCCCACCCCATGCCCCGTGCCGTGGAAGAATCCCTCCGTGAGCGGCTTGCCTTCCTCCTGGTCGTGTACGCTAGTCTTGTAGCCGGCCTCGTGCAGGATATCGGAGACTTTGCGGTGGACGTCTCTGCCGTTGACGCCTGCCCTGATCATGGAGAGTGCAGCCTCCTGGCTTGCCAGGACGGCGTCGTACATCTGCTGTAGTCCCTCGTTCGGCGCGCCCTTGACGAAGGTGCGTGTCATGTCTGAGTGGTAGCGGGTCGAGAGGTCCATGGGGAAGATGTCAATGATGATGGACTCTCCGGCCTTCAGCGGACCGTGTCCGTGCTCGTGCGGGTCTGCTCCCTGCGGACCTCCCGCGGCGATCGTGCCGTCGGCGGCGCAGCCGCGCCTGAGGAGTGCAACGTCTATCTCCGCGCGCAGCAGCTCGCTCGTCAGGGGCTCGCCGCGCCACTTGAGGATACTGTCGACGGCAACCTCGGCCTCCTTGAGTACCTCGACAGCGTGGGCGCAGGCTGCCTCGACGGCGTCCTGCGTCTTCGCGATGTGGGAGATCTCCTCCTCAGTCTTGGCGCGTCGCAGGCTCTCGAAGAGCTTGCCGTCAGGCGCGAGGGTGACGCCACGGGCACGCAACTCGTCGGCGAAGACGACCCCGAAGTGGGCCGGTACGGCGATGGGGGAGTTCGAGGCGCCGAGCTTTTCGAGGAGGTTGGCCACGGCGGCGGCGTACGCTTTAGAGCCGCTCTTCAGCTCGCGGGCGAGGCGTATGATCCCCAACTCCTCGTAGGAGAGTAGCTCGTCCACGGGCGCCTCCTTCGCGGCCCGGCCGTATTCGAGGGATGAGACGGCAAGGTACTTCTTGCCGCCAACGCGCAGGCAGATCACGGCGTCAGGCGCGAGGAACCCGGAGAGATGGTAGGCGTCGGCGTCGTGCTCAGGCGCCCCGATGACCAGCAGGTTCTGCCCTTCGTCCTCTTTCATATAGATCCTTCCCATGGAAACGGGTACGGCGCCCCATTCTACTACCGGACCGTACGATTTCCGCTTCCGTACTCGGATATAATCGGCTGCGAGATGCAAGAGCAGCGGGACATGCAAAGCCGGGTCGAAGAGGCGCTGGACAAGGTCCGCCCCGCGTTGCGGGCCGACGGGGGAGACGCCAGGGTCGTGGCGTGCAACGAGCAGACCGGCTCCGTCAGCATCCAGATGCTCGGCGCTTGCAAGGGATGCCCGCTCTCGCAGCTCGACTTCGTCTACGCCATCGAAAGCCTCATCCGGCGCGAGGTTCCCGAAGTACGCGAGATCGTGGCTGTCTAGCCTACGAGTATCGTGTGACCTCGACGGAGAGCTTCTGACCGACTCCTCTCTGACGGGCAAAAGGCAGCCTCATCACACATTCTGGGAATTATACGCAGCAGGAGAAGCTGGTTTGAAGATCTGGGGAGTCGTGTTGCTCCGAAGTTTGCGCTGAGCTTCCTTTCACGCAAAGGGGTGGTGCAGATCCTGGACTAAATTTTCGTCCTTCGCCCGATGCGCCCCGCCCTGCCAGGAGAGATCCTTGCGGCACAGCGGCGGAGCGGTTCCGCCCCGGAAAATAGGAGCGAGGCGAATGATCGGTACACTGGACAGGCGAAGCACACTGAGGAGAACTGCGCTGACGTACTTGGCGATGGCTGCGGCGCTACTGCTGGCGAGCGGGGCGGCGCTGTTGGTTGGCTCGGGCAAGGAGGCCGATGCCGCTTCGAGGTTCAAGATCGTCACCAGAACCTTCTCCAACCCGACGGCGATCCAGATCCCCAACTCCGGCGCCGCCAACCCCTATCCCTCGGCGATCAATGTCGGCAACCTCAGGAGGGGCAGAGTCCTTGATGTCAACGTGACGATGAAGAACTACTTCCACGGCTTTACCCAGGACGTGGACGTAGAATTGGTCGGCCCGAGGGGGCAGCAGGCGACAGTGATGAGCGACGTGGGCAATTTCCAGGACCCCAACAACGCGATCGTCACGCTCGACGACGAGGCCCAGGCACCCCTCTCCCCATTCGCCGGCATCCTGACCGGCAGGTTCAAGCCCACCAACGAAAACGGTGGCGACTCCGACGCCTTCCCATTGCCGGCACCCGGTGCGACCGCGACCTCGCGGCTCTCGGTGTTCGATAGCACCAACCCCAACGGCACCTGGAACCTCTTCGTGTTCGACGACACAGGAGGGGAAGCGGGCCAGATGGCTGGTGGCTGGAGCCTTCAGATCAAGGCAAAGGTCAGACGGTAAGGCTACCAGCTTCGGGAGTCCTTCGGGGCGCCCGCTTCACTCTGGCGGGAGAGGCGTTCTTCCACGCCGGCTCCTGCTGAGGCAGGCAGGCGCGTGCTTGAGGATTTTCAGACGGTTTCAATGAGGGGGAGCCCCGAAGTCCGGTCCGGATACGGTCGTTATCCTTACGGGCTGTGCTAGTCAGTAGTCCGTCAATGCTTGAAGGCACTTATCTCCTCGCGGAAGTCAGGGTAGGCCGAGATCAGGACTTCGATGTCACCATGCTCGACGTCGGGCGGCTCCACATCCGGCCACTCCGTGCTTGACAGCAGGGCGTAACCTTTGCCGGACGCGAGGTGTGAAATGCGCCTCCTGGCACGAACAGTTGCGGGCGCTCACCGGCGGCCAGGTCAGGACCAACTATCGACACGGCGCCGGTACCGTCGGGGTAGAGCATCAGCACTTTGAGAGGGGCGCCCAGGTAGTTGGTGGTAGAGCTGGTCCG
>DASSJP010000094.1:0-2165 GCA_035691165.1 Rubrobacter sp. | reverse complement strand
AATTCGCCACGCCGACGCTTGAACCGCTTGCTGTTCCAAGGGACGTGATCCTGACGTCGGTCATCTCCGGCGATGAGGAGATTTCGTTTGTTACGCCAAAGTTGTTGCCCGTCGCATTTGACGCTGTGATGGTTATGCCGGTCATCGTCGGCGAGGAAGAATTCTTGTTGTGCACGCCATGGCTCAGGCTCCCACCTGAGACGGTGGCCGTTACATCCGTCGTCGTTGGTGACGAGTTGTTATTGTACAGTCCGTAGTTGATCGTCCCACTTCCACCGGAAGCCACAGCCTCCAGATCGGTGATTTCCGGCGAGGCGTTCAGGGTGTCCACGGCGACGTTGATATTCCCGCCGGCGGCTCTGGCCGTGACGTGCGCGAGGCGAAATGAAGAGGCACCTTCGTTCCAGACCGCCGTCGCGCGGGTCGACCCACCTGTGTTCTCCACCGTCAGCGAACTGAGCCCGGTCTTGTTCGACGCGACTATGGTCCCTGTGTCGTAGTTGGGGCTGCCTGAGCGACGGATCGTGGTGAGGTCTTCTCCGGAGCCTTCTATGAACACCCACTGTTTCATCACGAGCGGGCTGTTTCCCAGGTCGAATACGCCTGGCTCTATTTTCAGGAGGTAGGGGTTGTCCTGCGACGCGTCCGTTATTCCGGATAGCGCCGACAGGAGCGCCGTGCCGCTGGCCGATGGGTCCCCGGGGACGGGACTGGCGATCACGGTGCGCTTGTAGGCTCTGGCGAAGTCCGTCGAATCCTTGCCGTCGAGCTCGTCGGAGTTGAGGTTTGCGACCTGCGCATCAGAATTGACCTTCATCGGAGGGGCACCCGGCTCTACCTGAAGGTCCAGGGCCGTGGCAGAAAGGCCACCGCTGTTGTTGTCTATGCGCAACAATGCGTTGTTTGCAGCGCCCACCAGCGTGCTCAGTCTGTTGATGGTATTCGTTCTGCCCAGCTTGAAGGGGTCTCCAGGTACCGCCGCCAGAGCCGCCGTAGCGATACCTGATATCAACGCCAGCATCACCGCGAGTCCCACCATGAACACCGATGCTCTGCCTATCCACATCAATTTGCCGCGTAACGTGATCATCCCTGCTCCTTCCTTCGGGGGCTCCCCGCCTTGACTTCCGCTTCCTTTCAGCCTGGCTTCTACGGGCAGCCTGCTACCGATGCTTCCCTGCGGTCCCTGATACAGCGGTCTCTACCTGGTCCGCCGTTCAGGCGGTCGTTGCCGTTCGTGCCGTCGCGCGAGTCGATGGTGTCAGCGCCATCGCCGCCGAGCAGAATGTCCCGGCCTTCCTCGCCCACGAGCTGGTCTTTGCCTGCGCCCCCCTTCAGGGTGTCGTTGCCGATGTAGCCCTCGACCCTGTCGTTGCCGCCCAGGGAGCAGATGGTGTCGCTGAGGGAGTCACCGCGAATGTAGTCGCTGGCGAAGGTCCCGCTGATGGTGCAGTCAGGGCCCGCAGGCTGGGCGACGACTCCCCAGTCGGGGGCTCCGTCGTCGGTTGGCCCGACGACGACGGGTTCGATCAGGCCCATTCCTCCCGAGGACGTGATCAGGATGTCGCTGTTGCCCGAGGAGAAGTCGCCGTACACGATCGCGATCCCGTCAGGAGAGTAGGCGGCGTTGCCGTCGGGAGTGCTGTTGCTGGTTATCTGGCGAAAGTCTCCTCCGTCGGAAGATCTCGCGGTGTAGATCTCGTAGTCGGCGGTGGAGCAGCCTCCTCCTCCGTTCGCCTGGAAGACGAGCCTGCTTCCGTCGGGAGACCAGTTGGGTTTGATGGAGCTGAAGCATGGACTTGTACGAATCGGACGGAGGATCCCTGACGAGAGGTTCTTCACCAGCACGTTGCTGGATTGGTCGAAGGCTATCTCCCGTCCATCGGGGGACCAGGACGGCGCGCGGTCATCGCCCATCGCCGAGACTACATCGGTCGGGCCTCCGGTACCGTCGGCGTTTTTGGTCCAGATGTCAGTGTCGGTACGGCCGGACGCGGAGGTTGGCGACTCGTAGGCAAGGCTGCCTCCGTCGGGAGACCAGGCCGGCTCGGCGTCGCGCACCGAGTTGCGCGTGACTTTCGTGAGAGCACCGGTGTAGATGTCGAGAGTGAAGATTTCGAAGTCCCCGTCGCGGTTGCTGGTGAAGGCGATCTTCCTGCCGTTGT
>DASSJP010000093.1:0-4137 GCA_035691165.1 Rubrobacter sp. | reverse complement strand
CTCGAAGTGCGGCAGGTCAGGGTCAGAGACCTCAACTGGTTCCTGGGCGCGGAGGAAGCCGGGTGCGTGCAGGTCCGCTACAACGGCTCGCCCGTTCCATGCACGGTCGAGGAGGCCGAGGATGGCGAGTGGGTGGCCCATCTCGATGAGCCGGTCATCGGTGTCGCGCCGGGCCAGTCCGCGGTCTTCTACACCGAAGACGGCCAGCGGGTCGTCGGAGGCGGCGTCGTGGCGCGTAGGGACGCTTGATACCAGTGCACCTGACGTGCAATCATAGTTATAATCCGGGTTTCCAGGGGTCCCGGACGGAGGAGCGGTAGGGTTTGGATGTATTCGTAGAGCTGATGAAGGGGTTGCTCTTCGCGGGGATAGCCGTCGCGTTCTTCGTTCTCGCGTGGATGTTCCTGAGGCTGGCGAGGATCTTCTCGACCACCGAGCAGACGATCAAAGACGTCTCGGAGCAGGTCGTCCCGCTGCTCGGCAAGACGCACGTGACCGTTGACAACATAAACAGCCAGCTCTCCCAGCTCGACGATGCGGTCGGCGACGTGGCGGGCATGACAGGTGAGCTCGACCAGACGACCGCCGTCATAACGCGCGGCGTCAGGGGGGGTGTGATCAAGGTCTCCTCAGCGACGGCCGGCCTCTCACGCGGGATAAGCACCTTCCTCGGCGGCGAGAAACGCCCTGAGAAGGAGGTTGAGTAGTGGCGAGCTGGGGCAGGGTAGTGGCAGGGGTCGTGATCGGGGTGGCCGGGACGATCTACGCGACTAACGAGGACGTGCGCAAGCACCTGCCGAAGGCGGCGCGTGACCTTCCCGATAACGTCCGGCGCCGCTACAATAGCGCGGTGTCGGCGGCGCGCGAGGCCTCCGCCCGCCGCCGGGAGGAGATACTGCGCGACCTCGAACAACACGGCGCTGGTCACCACACCGCGCGCGGTGCGCCGCCCGACCCCGCGGTACAGGAGGAGGCGGCATCAGGCGAACATACGAAGCCCGAGGAAAGCTAAGGAAGGACTACGCTTGACCGAAGATCGCTCCAAGGAGTACGCTTACCTCAGACTCCCGCCGCACGAGGAGCTGCGATCGTGCGTGGGCCTCGTGCTGGCGGGGATGGCGGCACGGGCCAGGGTAGGAGTGGGGGGATTGGAGGAGGCCGTGGAGGTACTGGAGGGCTTCCACGCTGGTGACGCTCCGACCCGCTTCCGCTTCTCCCTGGCCGGTGAGGGAGTGCTCGCCGAGGTCGAGGAGCCAGCCGCCGATGGGTCGGGAGAGGCTCGCTGGCGCACCGTAGTAGAGCTGGTGTCGTGAGCCGGCGCTACAGGAGGCCCGACAAGGCGCGCACGCGGCGTTTGCTCGTCCGTTACCACAAGCACGGCGACCAGAACGCCCGCGAGCGGGTCATCCAGGAGCAACTTCCCCTCGCTGAGTTCCTCGCCCGAAAGTTCTCCGGTCGCGGGGAGCCGCTGGACGATCTCATCCAGGTAGCCTCGGTCGGCCTGATCAAGGCCGTCGACCGCTTCGACGTGGACCGAAAGATCGAGTTCTCGACCTACGCTACCCCGAATATTCTGGGTGAGATAAAACGCTACTTTCGCGACAAGGGATGGGCGATGCGCGTCCCCCGCGGCCTGCAGGAGCTGCGCCAATCGGCGAAGGAGATCATCCGCAAAGAGACCGTGAGGACGGGACGATCCCCCACGCTGCATGACCTGGCCGAGACGCTCGACGCCGACGTCGAGAGCGTCGCCGAGGCGCTGACCCTCGGGAGGGCTTACAACACGGCCAGCCTCGACGCCCCCGTGAGCCAGGACGAGCCAGATGGGGACACGATCATGGACCTCCAGGCCGACGATAATTCACCCATAGAAGGCCTCGAGGACAGGATTCTTCTCCAGGAGGCGATCGAAGGACTGAGGGGCCAGCAGCAGCAGATACTGAAGCTCCGCTTTAACGAAGGGAAGACCCAGACGGAGATCGCCGACCACATCGGCGTGAGCCAGATGCACGTCTCGCGACTCCTGAGGCGCGCCCTTGAGGATTTGCGGGTGGAGCTGGAACAGATAGAACACGACCGTGAGACGAGCGAGTTATCCCCGGATGGAGCGCATGCAGAGTAGCGAGATACGACGCCGGTTCCTCGACTTCTTTGTCGAGAGGGATCATCGGTTCTACCCGAGCTCGTCCCTGATCCCTCACAACGACCCGACGGTTCTGCTGACCACGGCAGGGATGCAACAGTTCATAACCTACTTTACGGGCCAGGACCGCCCGCCCACCCCGCGGGCCGCGAGTGCACAGAAGTGCTTCCGCACCCAGGTCATCGAAGAGGTCTGCGATCCGAGCCACCTGACTTTCTTCGAGATGCTCGGCAACTTCTCCTTCGGCGACTACTTCAAGAAAGAGGCGATCGAGTGGGCCTGGGAGTTCCTGACGGAAGAGCTTGGGATTCCGCCCGAGCGACTCTGGATCACGATCTTCGAAGGCAACGAGGACGCCCCTGAAGACCTCGAAGCTAAAGAGCTGTGGATGGGCGTCGGCGTGCCTGAGCACAAGATCTTCGGCCTCCCCAAGAGCGAGAACTGGTGGGGTCCTCCAGGCGACTCGGGACCATGCGGCCCGTGCTCCGAGATCTACTACGACTACGGCGAAGAGTTTGGTAACGGCGACCCGCTCTCCGACCCGAAGTACGGACCCGGGGGAGACGAGGGTGACCCGCGCTTCCTGGAGATATGGAACCTCGTCTTCAACCAGTACGAGCAGCGCAAGGACGGAAGCCTGGTCCCGCTCGCCAAAACCGGCATCGACACGGGCCTCGGCCTTGAGCGAACAACGGCCGCCGTGCAGGATGTACTCTACGTCTACCAGACCGACGTCTACGCGCCCCTCCTGGAAAAGATTGAACGGTACACGGGTGTGACCCTCGGTGAGTCAGAGGCCACGGACCGCGCCCTCTACATCGTCGCCGATCATGCACGCGGCATTGCCTTCCTCATCGCCGACGGCGTCAGGCCAGGGAACCAGCGCCGCGAATACGTTCTTAGACGCATAATACGCCGGGCGATGTTACAGGCGTACTCTCGGCTTGGCATGACGCCGGAGCAGCTCGCCGGGGTCGCCGAGGTCGTCGTTGACTACATTGGCGACTTCTATCAAGAGTTACGTGCGGCGCGGGCGGACATACGCCGCATCGTCACTGGCGAGGCTACGAGGTTCGTGGAGATCTACGAATCGGGCATGTCGCTGCTTGGTTCGGAGATAGAGAGGTTGCAGGGCGGAAGCTTCCCCGGTGACGTTGCTTTCACGTTGCACGATACGTATGGTTTCCCCGTCGAGGTGACGCGGGAGGTGCTCGCGGAGAGGGGGCTGTCTCTCGACGAGGCCAGTTTTGAGGCGGCGATGGACGCGCAGCGGGAGCGAGCCAGGGAGGCCATACAGGGCTACGACAGGGTTGTGGCTGCGTTCAGGGACCAGGAGATAAGGAGCCGCTTCGTCGGCTACGAGCGCGAGCAGGTAGAGACCAGGATAGTCGCGATCGAGCCCGTGCCCGACGCGGAAGGCGAGGTCTACGTCGTATTGGCAGATAACCCATTCTATGCGACGGGTGGAGGCCAGATCGCTGACGAGGGTTGGATCACCTCTGAAGACGGTCAACTGGAGGTATTCGATGCGTTCCCGGCGGGCGACTACCAGGTCCTCAGGGCGAAGGTCGAACGCGGTGCGTTCGAGGCGGGGGACGCTGTAACGGCTTCCATAAATCGGGTGCGGCGCCAGCAGGTAGAGGCCAACCACACGGCGACGCACATCCTGCACTGGGCTCTCAGGGCGGTCCTCGGCCAGGACGTCGTTCAGGCGGGGAGCTACGTCGGGCCTGACAGACTACGTTTTGACTACCGATACTCGGGCAAAGTCTCGGAGGATGAGATCGGGCGCATCCAGGAATTGTCTCTGCTCAAGATCACCGAGAACCAGCCGGTCAGGTACTATACGACGACGCTCGAGGAGGCGCGCAACCTCGGCGCGATAATGCTCTTCGGTGAGAAGTACGGAGATCTCGTCCGGGTCGTCGAGATAGACGGATTCTCGCGCGAGCTCTGCGGTGGCACGCACGTGCGTGGGACCGCGGAGATCGGGG
>DASSJP010000092.1:0-2343 GCA_035691165.1 Rubrobacter sp. | reverse complement strand
CGAAGTAACCGTGACCGCGACCTCTTCGGCCTCGGAGAGGAGAATCACGCCCTCGGGAAGCGTCAGTTCGCCGAGGTGGAGGTTCTCGTGCATACCGAGGCCGGACACGTCGATCGTGATCTCCTGCGGGATGTCGCCGGGGAGCGACTCGACCCTGATCTCGTATGCGACCTGCTGCAGCACGCCGCCCTCCTCGACGCCTGGCGCTTCGCCGACGACGGCGAGCGGAACGGTGACCTCGATGCGCTCGAGCATGTTCACGGGCGCGAAGTCAACGTGTATAAGAAGCCCGGAGACAGGGTCGCGCTGGGCGTCCACGACGCGGGCCGTCGCCGTATCGCCGTCGAGGTCTATGTTGTAGAGGGCGTTGTCCCCGAAGTGATGGAGGGTGTAGTCCACTACCTTCGTCGGGACGGCGAGCGCCGTGCTCCCGCCAGCCTCGTTGCCCTCGCCGTAGAGGACCGCAGGGGTCATACCAGAGGCCCTCAGGCGCCTGGCGGCGTTCTTGCCCCGCTCCTCGCGTTCCTGCGCCTGTAGATTTACATTGTCTGCCACGTCTCGCTCCTAACGGTCTAGAAAAGTTGGTTCTCGCCCATGAATACCTCGCTCACCGACTCGTCCATGAAGACGTTCTTTATCGTGCTTGCGAGGATCGGCGCAATATTCAGCGTTCTGATCTTAGACCGCGGCTCGTCGTCCTTCAAGGGCAGCGTGTTGGTCACGACGACCTCTTTCAGCGGGGAAGCCTCGATCTTGCGGTAGGCACCACCCGAGAACTCGCCGTGGGTGGCGGCAGCGCTGACCTCGACCGCGCCCTCGTCAACCAGGCGCTCCGCGGCGTTGACCAGGGTCCCGCCCGTGGCGATCACATCGTCTATCATGATGACCCGCTTGCCGGCCACGTCCCCGATGACGTGCGTCACCTCGGAGTGTCCAGGCTTGTCCCTCATCTTGTTGACGATGGCCCACGGGAGACGGAGGTGTCCCGCGAGCTGCTTGGCGACCTTCACCTCGCCCGTGTCGGGGGCGACGACCACGGCGTCCTCGGCGTCACGGAAGCCCTGGTCCACGAAGTAGTCGACGAACGTGTGCATCGCAGTCAGGTGATCAACGGGAAAAGAGAAGTAGCCTTCGATTTGGCCCGAGTGAAGGTCCATCGTCATAACCCGCTCGGCGCCCGCGGCCTGGATCAGGTTCGCCACAAGCCTGGCCGTTATGGGCTCGCGCGGCTTGGTCTTCCTGTCCTGGCGCGAGTAGGCGTACCACGGGATGACCGCAACTATCCTCTTGGCGGAGGCCCTTTTTGCCGCATCGATCATGATGAGGAGCTGCATCAGGTTCTCGTTGACGGGGTCGCACAGGGACTGGATGATGAACATGTCGGCGCCCCTGACGCTCTCCAGGTACCTGGCGTACAGTTCGCCGTTGGCGAACTCGCGCAACTCGACCCCGCTCAGCTCGAGGTCGAGCCGCTCAGCGATACGCTCCGAGAGCGCCGGGTAGCCCTGGCCGCTGACTATCATCAGCCGCTTCTCCGTCGTCTGAGTCAGATAGCCGTTCTGCATCATCGCCCTAGCCCTTCGTCTCGTTCTGCTCGGCCCTCTTCCTTCGTCGCTGGGGGGACTCCCGGATCGCACGCGCGGGAGCGCCCACTGCTAGTTTGCCCGGTGGCACGTCTTTATTAACCACCGACCCGGCTCCGGTATAAGCGTCCTCGCCGACCGTGACAGGCGCGATGAGGTTCGTGTTCACCCCGGTAAAAGCGCCGTCTCCCACGGTTGTCCTGCTTTTATTGATGCCGTCGTAGTTGGCGGTTATGGTGCCTGCGCCCAGATTAGCGTCGGCCCCGATCTCCGCGTCCCCGATGTACGAGAGGTGAGGGACCTTGCTCCTCCTTCCCACCCGCGAGTTCTTCACTTCGCAATAGGCGCCGACCTTCGCCTCGGTATCGAGGACCGTCCCTGGCCGAAGGAACGAGTAGGGACCGACTCTCACCCCGTCCCCCACCTCGGCGCCGCGCCCGACCGAGTGCTCGACGAGGGCACCGTCGCCAACAAACGTGTCCTGCAGATCCGTGGAGGGGCCGATCACGCAGTCAGAGCCGATCCTCGTCTCCCCGCGCAGGAGGCTCCCTGGCAGGATCACGGTGTCGCGTCCGATCTCGACCGAAGCTTCGATGTGCGTCGAGGCAGGGTCCCTCACCGTCACCCCGTCCCTCATGTGCGCGTCCAGGATGCGGCGCCTGAGGATCTCCTCAGCCCGCGCGAGCTGGGAGCGGTCGTTGACCAGGTTCGCCTCCTCGGGGTTCTTGAGCCTGTAGGTGACGGCCCTGCTGCGCCTTCC
>DASSJP010000091.1:0-3508 GCA_035691165.1 Rubrobacter sp. | reverse complement strand
AGGGTCTGGAGGGAGGAGGCCGCCAAATTCGCCGACGTCCGCGGCGACAGGATGGGGAACTCCTTCGCCACGATAGGCTCGGGGGGCTCGCCCAAGGTCATGCTAGCCGGGCACATAGACGAGATCGGGGTGATGATCACCCACATCGAGGATAACGGCCTGCTCCGCTTTACCGGCGTGGGGGGCTGGGACTCGCAGGTCCTCGTGGGGCAGCGCATCCGGCTGCTCACCGGGAGCGGCGGGATCGTCGGCGTCATCGGCAAGAAGGCCATCCACGTCATGGAGCCCGACGAACGCAAGAAGGTCTCCGAGATAAAGAGCCTCTGGATCGACATAGGCGCCAAAGACGCCGACGAGGCGAAAGGCATGATCCGCGTCGGCGACGTGGGCGTCATCGACCAGGACCTCGTGGAGCTACCTAACGGGCGCATCGCCTCCCGCTCCGTGGACAACCGCATGGGCGCGTTCGTGGTGCTCGAAGCCCTGCGCCTGCTCTCCGAGGAGGAGGATATCGGCGCCGAGGTCGTGGCCGTGGCCTGCGTTCAGGAGGAGATCGGGCTCTACGGCGCCCGCGGGGCCGCCTTCGGCCTCGACCCCGACGCCGCCATTGCCGTGGACGTGACCCACGCGACAGACACCCCCGGCGTCTCCAAGAACGAGCACGGAGACCACTCTTTGGGCAGCGGCCCCGTCATAAAGCGGGCGACGAACATCTCGCCCATCGTCTCCGAAGGCCTGATCGCGGCGGCGGAGGGAGAGAACATTCCGTATACATTAGAGGCCGACTCGCGCTCGACGGGGACCGACGCCGACGCCATACAGTTCACGCGGGCCGGAATCGCGACCGGACTCGTCTCGTGCCCGAACCGCTACATGCACTCGCCGAACGAGGTCGTGGACATAGAAGACGTCGAGAACTGCGCGCGTGTGATCTCCGCCTACATCAGGACACTGAGCGCCGAGACGAACTTAGTCCGTTAACCGGAGCACCCGGTGACCAGGGGAGATACATCGGAGCATCGGGCCTCGACCTCCGTCGAGGCCGCGTTGCTCTTGACGGTCTTCTTCTTCGGGACGAACTTCACGGCGGTCAAGATCGTCGTCGAGAGCGTACCCCCGATCCTGTTCGCCGCAACCCGCTTTACCCTTGCCGGTCTCCTGCTGCTTATCCTCGTACGCTTTGCGGACCCCGAGAACCGCCTGCGCCGCGAGGACTTCCTGCCCGTGCTCGGCCTCGGCGTGGTCGGCGTCACACTCACCCAGACGGTTTTCACCCTCGGCGTGAGCCTGACGACCGCGGCCAACACCGCCCTCGTCTACTCGACGGCCCCCGTGTGGGGGATGCTCCTCGGGTTCGCACTCGGCCTGGAGCGGCCAAGGCTAGCCGGGATCCTCGGGATCGGGCTCTCCCTCGTCGGGGTCGGCTTCATCGTCTACGGTGGGCTCGAGTTCGCGGGCACGAGCCTCGTCGGGGACGCCCTCATCCTCGTCGCAGCTGTTTTCTGGGGCTCATACACCGTACTTTCCCTCAAGCTCCTGAAACGCTACTCTCCCGTTTCACTCGCGGCCTACGCCATGACTCTGGGTGGCCTCGCCGCCTTCCCGCTCGCCGCCCTCGACCCCGGCGGCCTCGACGTCGGCACCCTGGACGGACTGACATGGGGTGCGGCGGCCTACTCGGCGCTCTGTTCCTCGGCCTTCGGGTTCGCAGCCTGGGGATGGGGCGTCTCCCACGTCGGGGCGAACCGTGTCCTGATCTACCAGTACCTCGTCACCCTGACCGGCGTCACCACGGGCATCGTCCTCCTCGGCGAAGACTTCGGCCTGGGCCAACTCATCGGCGCCGTCGTCATCCTCTGCGGCGTCTACCTGGCACGAAGAAAGTAGTCGCCACTAAAACGTCATGTGATACGATCCAATCACGTATTACGTTACTCTTATCGATGGAGAAAACGTATGGAGACGGTTAAGGTTTCGACCAAGTACCAGGTGGTGATCCCGAAGGCGGTGAGGGAAGCGGCGGGCATACGTCCTGGGCAGAAGATGGCGGTGCTGCGTTATCGTGGGCGCATAGAGTTGATCCCGCTTCGTCCGGTCGGGGAGATGCGCGGGTTGTTGCGCGGGTTGGACACGACCATCGAGCGCGAGAAGGACCGGACGGTCTGAGGTGCCCGCAAAGAACGTGGTCGATTCCTCAGGCTGGCTGGAGTATTTCGCCGACGGGCCGAACGCTGACTTCTTCGCCGAGGCCATAGAGGAAGAGGCCTCGTTGGTAGTACCTTCGATCAGCATCTACGAAGTATTCAAGCGTCTCCTCGCCGAGCCGGACGGCGAGGAAACCGGGCTCCTGGTCGTCGCTGCGATGCAGCGGCGGGAAGTAGTCGACCTCGACGCGGAGCTCGCCCTCGACGCTGCCAGGCTCTCCAGAGAGATGAGGCTCCCCATGGCCGACAGCATTATCCTTGCCACAGCCCGCGCCAACGATGCCAGGCTCTTGACACAGGATGCCGATTTCGAAGGTATCGAAGGCGTCGAGTACGTACGGAAACAGATCTAAAGAGAATTCGTTCGCTTTCGTGGTGCTGCGGACGCCGGGAGAGCCGGTCTATGGGTCCCTTGGCCTTCCGGCTCACCCTCTGAGTGAGCGGCGGGGGCTTCTGGAACCGTCAGGTTCTGGCAGCACGAAGATGAGGGCGAGGATCACGATTAGCCCAAGGCTCGCCGCCGGGCTGACGAAGGCGAGCGCGAAGGCCAGGACGTAGAGGAGCATGCCGAGGACGTAGCGGCGCGTCATGGCGCGAAGCAGTGAACGGTCAACGCTCCTGTCCACCAGCCTGTAGTTTCCTGCGGCGTAGAGCCAGAGCAGGGTGAAGAAGACGGCGGTCACGGCCAGGGTGCCGCTGTACACGGCGACGGCGGTGATCCTGTGTTCTTCCTCCCTGATGTACTCGGCGAGGAGGGCTGTGGGGAAGGGGATGAAGGCCACGCACATCAGGAACAGGACGTTCAGGAAGAGCAGGATATGGTCGGAGCGTGTGATCAGGCGGAAACGGTTGTGGTGGTTCGCCCAGACGATGCCGATGACGAGGAAGCTGGTCGCATACCCAAGATACGAAGGCCACAGGTGCAGGAGCTTCTCGGAGAGCGATTCCGTGGCTGCGACATGGGGGACCCCGATCTCGATGATCAGGAGCGTTATCGCGATGGCGAACACACCGTCGGAAAACGTCTCTATTCTTGCGGTATCCTGCCCTCCACTCGTGGTCACCCGGGCTCCCTCTTCGTCCCTGCCATGTAGTTTGCACCACCGGCGAACCCGGACGCAACGCCCCGGTGTCATCCCCGAGCTTCTATCACGCCTCGACGCTATCGCAGCGTCGAAATCGAGGAGTAGAAGCAATAAGTAGAGAGCGCCCCGTAGAAGGGACGCCCTCTACTTCGAAAATCCGATTTCGTGCGCGAGGTTCGCGCGCTTCTACCCTGTGGACGGGGCGGAGTACCTCATTGG
>DASSJP010000090.1:0-6452 GCA_035691165.1 Rubrobacter sp. | reverse complement strand
AGCTCACCCGCTCCAGAAGCAGCGGCCGCCTCAACTGCCCGAAACGGCTGCGGTAGAACTGGCGGACAAGGACGGCGGCACCGGAGACGAGGGGTGTCGCCATGCTGGTGCCGTGCATCAGCCCGTAGAACGCGGGGGCGGCCGTCGCAGGTCGCGGGTCCATCCAACCTGCGCTGCCGCCCGCAGCAGGGGTCGGCGGAGGCGCAAGGCTGGAGCGCAGGGAGAGTATGTTCGTGCCCGGCGCCACGAGGTCAGGCTTCACCCTGCCTGTCGGGACGATGCCGGCCGGCGTCGTCGTGTTTACTATCCCGCGGTTGCTGAACAGGGCCACCTGATCGGGGTTGTCGGACATCGAGAAAGCGCCTGCGGCCCCGGTCGCTAGCGGTATCAGGTTGGCGTGGTTGTAGCGTGAGGAAAAGTAACTCCGGTAATCGTTCGGGAAGCCGTCGTTGCTCCTGCGGGACTCAGCCGCGCCGACCGTCAGGATGTTCTTGGCAAGGGCCTGAAAAGGAAGCCTGTTCATGTCGAGTATGCCGTCGTTCGGCGCGGGCTGTACGTCGGTCTCGTGGTTGTGGGATGCGAACACGACCAGGCTCTCGGGATGGCTGAAACAGAACCTGTCGATCACGTCCGAGACCGCCACCGAATACAGGTTGTTCGTGACTTGGTTGCCTGTGCCCCAGGAGTTATTGTGCACCCTTGCGCCCGCGTCGTGGGCGCTTGTGAAAGCCCCAAGGAAGTTCGCCGCTATCGGCCCGTGGAAGATAACGTGGGCGGCGGGAGCGGCGCCGCGTACCCTGCCTGCGGACCGCGCGCCGTTACCGGCGATCGTGCCCGTAACGTGCGTCCCGTGCCAGTAGTTCGTCGCGTCATGGGGAAAGGTGAAGCGATCAGGCACCGGGTTGCCAGGATTGTTGATGTTGCTTATGCGGAGCACGCGCGCCGCCAGGTCGGGGTGAACGCCGGCAACCGTACCGTCTCCCAGGCCCGAGTCCATAACCCCGACTATCTCCCCGGTTCCGTCAAGGTTGACCAGGAAATCGACCTTCCGGAAATTCCTCACCTGATTGACGCCGGCGATGACGCCCGCCCTGTCGTTCGCCGGTTCGACAGGGTAGTTGATCTCCACGGCGTACACATCGGCGACCTTCAGAAGCCGCGACAACCCGTTCGCATCCGTGCTCACGACGAACCCGTAACCCGTATCAGCGAGTACGGTCGCCCCCGCTGCTTCGATATCTGCCCGCGCATCATCGGGACTAACGTCGTCGAACAAGCGAACCTGCACGTTGCCTCCCTCGGCGGGAGGCAAGCTCTCAGGGGCCACGGCAAGGTCGCGTAAAGACGCGGCGGTGAACGGCTCGTCGTGGCCCGCTAGAACGTGGCTCAGCGCGTAAGCAGGATGGTAGAGGCCGACCCAGCTCACGAAGCCGAGCTGTCCGACCTCGGAAGCCCTGATCGCGCTCAGCTTGAAGACTCCGGCGTTGACCGGCAGATTCTGGACGTAGCTCCCGCCAAGGCGCAGGATCTCATGGACCCACGTTGGATCAGGGGGCGCGACGAACTGCACCAGATAGTATGCGGTCGCGCCCTGGGGCGGCGGCGTGGCGCGCAGGTTCTCAGGAGGTTCGGGGCTCCCTGCGGCGGGGTCGAACGTGACCGCTGGAAGCTCGATCAGGTCGGCCTCCTCGTGCGGCTGCACCGCGATGCCCTGCCCTGCGAGCCGCTCCGACTGGTCCTCGGTCATCGAGACCCACAGCTGATCCCCGGCCTGGTGGAGAATTCTGACCCGCTCGGAGAGATAGGCGAGTTGCTCTTCGCGCCGGTCGGGATCCAGTATCAGGGCGGCCTTTATGCGGCTCATGGTCTACGCCTCCACGTCGATTTGGACGTCGATGGGCCGGTCGGGATCAAGCGGCCTTCCCGGCGTGAGTATGCGCTCGATCGGGGCTCCCTCGCCCTCCCCGAGCGCGCGGCTGGCCTTGAGCTCCAGCTCAGCCCGCAGGAGGAGCAGGCGTGCTTCGTCCTCAGGAGTGGTCCCCATGACCAGACCGACATTCTTGAGCTCCACGAGGGCGCCGTAATCACCGTCCTCGTAGCTCGCCCGCGCCTCGTCGGCGAGCCGCTGGCGGTTCAGCTGGATCACGGCCACCACCAAAGATTCCGCCTTTTCCAAAAGTCCAGCGTCCGAGGACTCCAGTTCCACATCCAGAGTCTGTACGGCCTTGACCTTTGTGTAGATTGCCGTCACGCCGTAGAGCACGCGGAGCCCAGTAACGGCTGAGACGTCACGCTGCGGCCGCAACGCCAGGGAGAAGACTCTGGTATCCGTCCGGTCCCAGATCACCTCCTCCGGCCTCAAGGGGAGCCTGTCTTCTGATCCCGTGACGAGCCATACGCGCCGCGGTCCCGGATACGGCTGTTGGGTCAGCGTGTAAGGGCCAGCCGGGTCCTCAGGGTCGAACCCGAGGTCGTCCACGCGGTCGTCCGGTCGCGGCTCGCTCGCGGTGGCGTCGGTGGACTGCTCCTGATCTATCTCCAGCAGCCCACCGCTGACCGTAAGGCCGACCGTCTCACCATCGAACAGGCCGGGCAGACTGCCGGTGAGCAGGGTCTCCAGGGCTTCGGGCAGGCCGCCGATCATGCTATGCGCCTGGTCTGCCTGCTGGTCCGGTGGCCGCCCCTGTTTCCTGTACGGACGGCTCGTGGCCGTCACGCTGGGGCTGGTCGGTGTGGCCGAGTTCCTCTTCCAGAACCTGGATGGCCCCGCTGATGCGCAGGAGGGTCTGGCGAACCGTTGTTACCTGGGTTTCCAGATCCTGTAGCGTCTTCTCCCCGTTGCCGAACTCGACCTTCAACTCCTGGAGCCGCTGCTCTAAACGCTCTCGCATGTGCCTCGTCCTTTCTATCCTTTTCCGAACCATACCGTCACAGGTCGATCGTATCGGCTGCTCTTTCGATACCTCTCTGCACGAGCCAATTAGTACAGCCTGCCTCGAGGTTACGCGTTCGAACGCTTCTCCAGTCCTGCTACCCTGCCCGCGAGCGCCTTGAGGGCGCCGTGCAGCATGGCGACGTACTCGACGGTCGAAAGACTCTCGCCGTCATCCCCGACCACGTAATCGGGACAGTTCTCCGTGATAACGCCGAGGCGCAACCTGCTCGCTTCGTCCTCTCCCTTGTATCTGTACCGCACGACTTCGGTCCCAAGTGTGTCATCCAGCAGGTAAGTCAGGTCGGTCTCACCAAGCACGCTGGTGTCCTTCTTGTACTTGATGCTACTCATGTTGTTGAGGAAGCCGACCAGCGTACCCCAGTTGGAATCGTTGAAGTTTCTGATCTGGATCGTGCCGTTCTGTGGATCGCTGAACCAGAGGTCGTCGTTCAGCCGCATGAATGGTCCGGTCCTGTTGCCCCCGATGAAGACCTGCGCACCGCTTGATCCCAGCTGGGCCTGACCCTGGACGGTCATGCCGTTCGCAATAGTAACGCCACCACTACTCGTATCCATGAACAGGCCCCAGCCCGCGCCCGTGTTACCCCACAGGCCGACGGTGGAGTCATTTAGCATGCCTATGAACGCCCGATCCTGATTGGGCGCGGTCTGGAACAACCACAGACCCGCCGATCCAGATCCTCCCTGCCTGAGCCTGATCCTGTCTGCGACGTCCAACCTGAACCCCGGATCGGTCGCCCCGATTCCGACCCTGCCTGTAACCCAGACGTTGCCCGCTCCCGGATTGCCCCAACTGGCGGCGCCGCCGACGTTGAGGCTCATCGGGCCGAAGAGACCCGGCGTGTGAACACCGGACGTGAACGCGCCGTCCTGGTTGAGGCGTAGCCAGGTATCATTGCCGCGGAACGCGTGTTTGGCCATGATGGCAATGTCGCCGTTCACCTCGAGCCTCGCCCCCGGAGTCGTTATTCCGATGCCGACGTTGCCGCCGTTCGTGATGCTCACCCGCGCGGCGGAGCCCGTGTACAGGTCGAGCCCGAACTGGTTCCCACCTGCGGTGCGCTTGGAAGCCAGGCCCTCGCCGCTGGACGAGCCGAACGTGATCCCCGGGTTGACCGCGCCGTTGTTGGTGTTGGCCTGATCTACGTTAAGTGCAGTGTTGACGCTCAGGGCCTTTTGAGGACCGGTCAACCCGATGCCGACGTTGCCGGATATGGTTAGCTGGCCCGTGATGCTGTCGCCGGACCTGTTCACTTTGGCGTTGTCCAACCGCTGGACCTCTGTAATGGCATCGTTCCAGTCCTTGGACTTGATGACGTGGCCCCGGGTTTTGGGGAACGGAGAATCAGGGGTAAAAGCCATGCTCGCCTCCTCCTAGAACACTATGTCCCATATCAGGGTCAGCTTGAACGCGTCGGTCTTCGTGACGGGATCGAAGACGACGCGGTTGTACATGACCCCGTCCTCCGCATCGTTGAACACACCGGCTTCGCGCAGCGGATCGTTGCCGTTGGCCTCGTCGAAGTCGAACTCGGCAGTCAGCCTGGTCCTGACTCGTGCAACCCCTCCCTCGGGGAACGCTTCATAACTCACCTCGCCGATCTCTTTGCGGTCGCCGCGTTGTGCCCTCAAGGCCTGGTCCCCATCCGCCGGCGCGGTTCCGTTCGTGCCTACCGCCATGTGGGTCACCTGGGTCGGTGATGCGCCCGACTCGACCCCGCCGAACAACTGGGCTACCAGCATCCTCCCGCTCGTCACGATACGGTTCTTGTGAGGCCGTTCGTAGAGCGTTAGGCCCTCCTGATCAGAGACCCTGAGCGTAAGGCACCCGCGCATCTCTTGCTTCTCATCCATCCCGACTCCTTCCTTTACTGGAAGCCGTAGCCCCCGTCGAAAGTGGACACGTCCCACACGCCGCCGATGACGAAGACCTCGCCAATGTCCTGGACCTCCGCCTCCCTGTTGAAGCTGCCGACAGAGAGGGAATCAGCGGCGGCGGCGTCCTCGGAGGCGCGGTGAAGGCCTTCTATCTGAAGACCTTCTATCCCCGTGCTCTCCTCGTGCTGGTCGTGGTCTTCGGCCCAGTTCAGCGAGAAGTGCACGTGGCCGCGAACGCCGGCGGCCCGTGTCTGGTCCACCACCTCCTGAATGCGCTCCGGCGGCAGCTCCTGAAACTCGAAAACGGCACCCGTGTACCCGTGTTGCTGCGCGAGTTGCCTGACGCTCCCGTCGAGGAAGTAAGGAACGCGCACGTCGAAGGTCAGCGGCTCGTAGCGCCACCAGCTCATCTCGACAGCGTACTCCGGCAGGTCGTAGATCTCACCGCTGTCGAACTTGCTCGTGTCGAAGGCGCCGCTCTGGGCTCTGAACCTCCACTCGCTGCGGGTCCGCGGCACCTCGGGCATGATCGCCGGCGCGCTATCGTCCAGGTTGACGAAGAACCGGCTCACGTCCTCTCCCGCCAACCTCGCGTTCAGGAGCCCCTCGGCGTCAGCAGACAGGACCAAGGTCTCGTTCGCAGGCACGACAAGCCCATCCCTCGTCGTTTTTATCCCCTCCGTTGTGCCCACCAGCTCGACCGACATCCGCTGGCGGCCCTCGTTGTCACGGCAGGTCCACCGTATTCGAGGGCGGACCTCCCTCACCGTCGGTATATCGACGACGAGCGTCAGCTGACTCGCGTCGTCGATCTCGGCCACGTCGTCGCCCACCAGCGTCTCGGCCTTTGGGGAAAACTCTTCGAGGATGATGAGCCGCTCGATATCGTCGCGCAGGGCGTCGAGCCCGTCGGGCAGGTTGAGGTCCCGCAGGTCGTATGGCAGGCCGAAGGCCGACCTGACCGCCCCGAGCACGGCCTGCCTGGTGCCGCCGCCGGCGAACGTCGGGACGACGGCCTTCAGACGGGTGCGGAACGCCTCGTCCGACTCCGGCGTCACCCCGTCGCGCAGCAGGCGGCGCCGGACGCCGAAGACCGCAGCCAGCCCTTCGAGAGCGGGGCCGTCTGCGTAGTTCACCCAGTGAGATTTCAGGAGCCGTTTGAGCTTCTCGTCGGCCGTCATCAGCTCCGCGCCGAAAGCGTCAAGGAGCTTGTAGAGTAGCGACTCGGCGTCGTCTACCGCGTACGCGTCGGAGATTACGCTGGTCAGCCCCTCGGTCTTGTACGACATTACGTCCCGTCCGGTAGATCTATGGTGGCACCCTCTGCTGCGGCTATGCCAGAGTAGACAGCGGAGCCGACCGTGACCTCCACGCCGGTGAGCCTGTGGCTGTCCGTAGGACCAGGCTCCAGGGCGTCGATGTCCTGGGCGGTGATCTCCAGCGTGGCCGTGGAGGTGCCGTCGAAGTCGAGCGTCTTGGTGAGGCTGCCTATGCGCTCGGGCGGTTGGGTCGGCGCGTTCTCCAGATATGCTCTCAGGGTCACGGCGAGATCCATGGAGAAGTTATCCCACTCGATGGGGTTCTCCGCGGCGTCCACCAGCTGCACGTCGATCTCGCT